>SLSB01000049.1 GCA_007130675.1 Candidatus Hydrogenedentota bacterium
GCGCATGGACGAGAAGAACGAGGACCGCACCAATCACGCGGGCCGCGTGACGCAAGCGGCGAGACGGGACAGTCCCCTTTTTTCGTACATCTCGCGAAAGGAGTTCGCCATGGAACAGCAGGGTAATCGAGACATCGTGGTGGAAGTCAAAAGTCTGACGCGGCATTTTGGGCGCACAACGGCCCTGCTCGATGTGGATTTGACGGTGCCGCCGGGGTGCGTGTTTGGGCTGGTAGGCGAAAACGGTGCGGGGAAGACCACGCTCATCCACCACCTGCTGGGTCTGCTCAAAGCGCAGGCCGGTTCGGTGCGGGTGTTCGGACTTGACCCTGTCAAAGACCCCGTCGGGGTGTTGTCCAAGGTGGGCTACCTCTCCGAGGACCGCGACCTCCCCGACTGGATGCGTCTGCACGAACTGATGCGCTACACCCAGGCGTTTTATCCCGGGTGGGACGAGGCGTACGCCGAGGAGTTGCGCGAGACGTTCGGACTCGATCCCCACGCGCGGATCAAAGAGTTGTCGCGCGGGCAGCGCGCGCAGGCGGGGCTCCTCATCGCGCTCGCGTACCGGCCGCCGCTGCTGCTGCTCGACGAACCCTCGTCCGGCCTGGATGCGGTCGTGCGGCGCGACATCCTTGCCGCGATCATCCGCACCGTCGCCGACGAAGGCCGCACCGTCGTCTTCTCGTCGCACCTGCTCGACGAGGTCGAACGCGTCGCCGACGAGATCGCCATGCTCCACCACGGCCGCCTCGCGTTCCAAGGCAGTATGGACGCCATCAAGGCCTCGCACCACCGCCTTGTGGTCCGGTTCCCCGAGCCTGTCGAGACAAAGCCGCATTTTCCCGAGGCGCTGGCGTGCGAAGGCGGCGGCCGCGAATGGAGTGTGCTCTGCGACGGCGAACTCGAGCTCATGCGCCAGGCCATCCGCGCCGAAGGCGCCGAAATCCTCGCCGAAGAGACGCCCTCCCTCGAAGACATCTTCGTCGCACGCGTCGGCGCCCGCCGCAGCGCACTCCGCGAGGGATAGCCATGGGCTCGAGGGAAATGGGAGGGGGTCTCGCTGGCTTTGCTGCAGAACACGGACAAACACGGACGGACACGGCAGCGAAAAAGCGGTTCTCTTGCCCGGTCATCGAACCAGGACGCGCCGCGAGACCGTCGGTGTCAGTCCGTGGGGGTCCGTGTTCCGGTTTGGCCGAAAATCAGACCGATCGGACTGATCGGTCCGAGAGGCCTGCTGGAGACCTGTCGGTCGGAAGAGTGGCGCGGTCAGGAGACCACGCCACAGCAGAGAAAAACGGGGACTGTACCAAGCGAGGCACGTTCCCACGTGCCGAGACGGGACTGTCCCCGGTTTTCGGCCCGAGGTCGCAAGGCCGCGAAAAACCTGCAGACAATCCCGTCTCGCCGCTTGCGTCACGCGGCCCGCGTGATTGGTACAGTCCCTGTTTTTCCGATGAGCAAGATGCTCATGCTACCTCGAGAGCTGCGCCTGAAAGCGGTCCGGGAACGGAGGGCGGGGTTTCCAGCCCGCCATTGGTTGGGAGTCGCTCGAACTCTCAGCGTAGCGCAGGCGTCTCGCCTGCATTCCGGATCCCGGCGACACTTGCAGGCGAGATGCCTGCGCTACAACGGGCAAGAAATCGCGTTCTCTCTTTCCCCGGTTCTACCCTTCCTTCGAAAACCGGGGACAGTCCCAAGCGAGGCACGTTCCCACGCGCCGAGACGGGACTGTCCCCGTTTTTCGGCCCGAGGTCGCGTGGCCGCGAAAAAGCTGGGGACAGTCCCGTCTCGCTCGAGGACTCGCTCGCTTGGTACAGTCCCCGCTTTTTCGGAGGACTCGCTCGATTGGTACAGTCCCCGATTTTTCGCGGATCTTTGACCGGAAAGGACAGTGATTATGGAAACCGTTAGCGCAAAGAAGAACACTATTCGCTGGAGCCCCACCCGCGCGCTGTTGTGGGAGCGGTGGCGGACCAGCGGCTGGTTGGCGCTGGGAGCGTGCGCGGTGCCGTGGGTGGGCGGCGTATTGCTCTGGCTGAATCCCAGTTTTGGTCTTGCGGAGTTTCTGGACATCGCTATTCTGCTCGCGTTTGTGGCGCTGGCGATTGTCTTGCTGGTGCACCGATCAGGGCGCGACCTGGCCATGGGCATCCCCGCACACCAGTTGCGCCTGCCCGTACGCACCGCGCGCCTGGCGCTGCTCAACTACGGCTACGCCCTGTTCTGGGTGGCGCTGTTCATCGTGCCCCCCGCGGTCATTGCACAGATGTCGCCGTCTCTGCGAGTAACGGGATGGTCCTTTCATCTTGGCAATCTCATCATTTGTGCGATCCTTGTGATCGTGTTTGTCTGGGCGCACGTGGTTTCCTGGACACCGGTTGTGCGTCAATCGGTGCTCTTGTTTGGAGTGGCTCTCGCTTTGGTCGCAATGCCGTTAGGGCTGGTTTCTATTGCGGTCTCACACATCATCGAGGCCGCGCATCTTCCTGAAGCCTACGCTGCCTATTTATGGTGCCTTGCTGGGCTGGGTTTCGCGGTTGCCGGCTACTTCGCGTCGTGGGGCATGCTTGCTCTGGAGCGCCGCTACGGGGCAACGACCGGCGGGGAACTGGCCTTCTCAACGCCGCAGTCCACGTCCACACTGTGCGAACCGTTCGAATCGCGTCTCCACGCGCAGACATGGTTCGAGTACCGACGGCTTATGGTGGAGCTTCCTGTCTTTCTTGTCTTGTTGTTCGTGGGCATCATAAGCGCCGGTTTGAGCTATGGCGTACTTGTGCCCACAAACGTGCTTGAAATCACGGTCGTGGTGAAGAGTCTAACGCTGTTTGGCTTGTCAACGGGTGCTTTTGTTATCGGGATGCTTATGCTCTCGAGAGATCATCTCTTGGGCACGCGCCACCGCGCATTTCTTTTCGCACGGCCTTTTGAAACACGGCATATGGCGCGCGCGCGTCTTCGGGCACTCTTGCGGGTGACGGTGATCCTGCTGGGCGCGGCGGTTCTTGTGGAAGGCGTGCATCAATGGGCCCTGCACGCAGAGGCTAGAAAAGAACGCGCGCGAGTTTCCGAGCGTCGCGAGCAACGCGGCCCGACCCCGCATATGGGTCTGCCATCCCGTGAGCAGATGGAGTCGCAGTATCTGGGCGAATCCTTAGCCTTCGAAGGTTGGACTAGGATTTCACTGGCAAGACCGGAATGGTTCATCATCGCCGCGATATTTACCGTGTTGATCTGGAGTTGCCTGAGTGATCCCGTGGCCATGGCTGTGATCTTTATGGGCCCAGTGCTTGTGGCTGAAATCTTCCTACGACGGAGCCCGTCTACGATTCTGTTTTACGCATTTGCAGCATTGTTTGCTGGTCTGTACCTGTACACGGCATGGGCAGCGCTGCGGCAGGACCTCGTGCGTTGGCGCACGGTGGCGCTGTGCGTAGCGGCGTCGGTTGTAGTGCTTCTGGCTACGCCGTCCGATGCCCCAGAGTGGTGGGGTGATCCCGCCCTTCCACGCCCGCGCCCGTTCGTAGCGCTGCTGCTGACAGCCCCCCTGCTGCCGTTCACTGTGATCCCGCTCTGGCTGCACCGCCAGCGGCACCGGTGACGAGATCATGCCACAGCAGAGAAAAACGGGGACTGTACCAAGCGAGGCACGTTCCCACGTGCCGAGACGGGACTGTCCCCGGTTTTCAGCCCGAGGTCGCCTAGCTGCGAAAAACCTGGGGACAGTCCCGTCTCGCTCGAAGACTCGCTCGCTTGGTACAGTCCCCGCTTTTTCGCCGCTTGCGTCACGCGGCCCGCGTGATTGGTACGGTGCCCGTTTTTGGGAGACCTGTCGGTCGGACGAATGCGATCTTCTCCGTGAGTTTGGTGACTTGGGCTGAAATGGATTTGATTGAAGATGGATTGTTGCACCACCGCATGACGAATCAGTATTCTGATAGGCGTCAGCTTGATGATCATAATCGGTAGGAGCCGCGTCCCCGTGGAGAATTCGCCCAATCCAGCGTCGATTGCCCGCGTCGAGACTTTGCCGACACTGCCGGCGGTGCTTGCGCGCATTCTCAGCACGGCGGCCGACCCTGGCGCATCTGCTTTGGATCTGGCCCGCCATATCAGCGCGGACCCCGCCCTGACTGCTACGCTTCTGCGCATAGTCAATTCGGCCTTCTATGGTTTTCAACGCAAGGTCGACAAGATCACCGAGGCCATCGTCATACTGGGATTCATCGAAGTGCGCAATCTTGCGCTGGCGGCCACCGCATTTGGCTCGCTGCCCGAAACCTCGTCGGCATACGACCGCACACAGCTCTGGCGCCATTCCATTGCCGCCGCCATTGTTGCGGACCGATGCGCGAAAGCCGCGGGGGTTGCCAACACGGATGCGTGTTTTGTGGCGGGACTCCTTCACGATATCGGGAAGGTCGTGTTTGACGTGCTCGATCCCGAGAATTGCCGCCGTTCCGCCCTGTACGCCCATTCCCGGCGGATGCGCATCGCCGAGGCCGAACGCGAGCTCTTGGGATACGATCACACAGGTATCGGCGCCGCCCTCGGCAGGCACTGGAACCTCCCGGAGCCCATCATTCAGGCCATCGAACACCATCATGCCGCCGAAACCTGTAACGAGCTGTCCGAGACCGCCAGAGTCGCGGCAGTGGCCAATGCGCTAACCTATTCCGCCGGGTTGGGCGAGGCCAGCAGCGGGGTCCCGCCCTCATTTCCGGTCGACACCGCGCAGACGCTCGGGATCTCGGAACCGAAGCGGCATGCCCTCGAGAGCGAGTTGCGAAACGCCGCGCCGCGCATCGAGGGGTTTATATGCGCGATCCACGAATAACCGTTCCCGCCTGAACCCACCCACAACACATACAGAACAACGCAACGCCTGGGCTATGGCCGGGCGTGGCGTTCGAGCAGCGTGCGCAATCTGTTCAACGAGGGCAGGGGCGGGGCGCCATCCGAAAAATGGCCTTCAATCCAATCGAGCACTTGCCCGATGACCTCAGAACGCCATCGCGCCGCAGGACGTGCCACCTCCTCGCGCAGATAGTGAATATCGCGGACGAGCGCCCGCCGGGCCTCGCCATCCAGGGCGCACAGATCGGCTTCCTCGACCAGCCGTTCCATCACTACAGGAATGTCCACCAAGCCGTTTTCATCATCGCCGAGCACGCCCGGGAACTGAAGCCCGAACTCCGATACATTCTCGACCAAATCAATGCCGTGGACGGTGATCCGCACCCCATCGAACATCGGCGCGCTGAACCCGAGCATCAATTCCACCAGTCCGCGATCATGCAGATAATGAATGTTTGGCACGAGATTTGCCCGCGAGATGACGGCATCCTCGAGCAGGTCCGCCGGAGTCATCATGTCCAACGGGTCCAGCATGTACCGTTCGTACAACCGTTCGAGCAGCACGCGCCGCACATATTTGGGATGTGATTCCTCCATACGGCAATTATACCAAGCCCTTGCCCATCACACGAACGGGCCGTCGTGATCGTCCGGACTTTGCGGCAGGGCGCCTCGATTTGTTAGGTTGCCTGCGCGTTTTCCGAACTGAGCACTGGAGGCCACATGGATCCTATCGACACTCCTCTTTGGTACGTTTCTTTGCATGGCGGGCATACGGGCGAGTTCTGCGACCATGGCACGAGCACCCTGCGCGCTGTGTTGGAAGCCGCCGTCTCGAAAGGCTTTTCGGTCTATGGCGTGGCCGAACATGCCGCGCGGGTCGAGGAACGGTTCCTGTATCCCAACGAACGGCGCTTGGGTTGGACCATCGAGAAGGTCCAGGAAGACTTCGAGCGCTACGCCAAGGCAATCTTCGATTTGGCAGAGGAATTCGATGGCCGCTTGACGGTTCTGCGCGGTATGGAAGCGGAGGTGGTGCCCACCGCCTGCTATGCCGAGCTTATGCTGGGCTATCGCGAGCGGTTCGGATTCGATTACATGGTCGGGTCGGTGCATTACGTGGACGAAATGTCCGTCGATGATACGCCCGAGCTGTTCGAGCAGGCGATGGAAGCCCATGGTGGTCTCGAACCTCTGGCGATTCGGTATTATGAAACGCTGGCGGCCATGGTCGAGGCGTTGCGTCCCGATGTGGTGGGCCACTTCGATGTGATACGCAAGCTGGGCTGGAAATACGGCGACGTGGCGACGCCGGCCATTCGCCGGGCGGCCGGGGATGCGCTCGACATCGTGCGCCAGCAAGGCTGCATTCTCGATCTGAATACTGGAGGATACCGCAAAGAACTCGGGACCCCTTATCCGGATGTGTGGGTCGTCGAACGCGCCCGCGAAATGGGAATACCTTTTGCCTTAGGTGATGACAGCCACGGTCCTGACGAGGTGGGGGACGGCTTTGAACGGGGCCGCCAGTACCTGCTCGAGAACGGGGTCACAACGGTGACGGTTCTACAGCGCGCCGGCGATGTCATAACACGCGAAACGGTGCCTCTTTAAGGTCCACATTTGATAGACCTTCCCCGTGCGGCGGGGGGGACCGCACGGGGAAGCGGGGGGTGTTGGGAGGAGAAAAGGCTCCTTTATGTGATCTCGATCGTCCGGGGTTTGTAAGCCTCGGTTTTTGGCAGCGTTACGGTAAGAACCCCGTCTTTCATGGCCGCGTTGACGTGTTCGGCGTCGACGGCATTGCTCAGTGTGAACACGCGGCGGTAATCCGCCAGAGCTCGTTCGCGCAACAGGAATCTGCCGTCGCCATCGGGATGTTCGCGGTGCCCGATGAGCGTCAGTTCTCCCTCCTTTACTTCAACATCGACATTGCCCTTCGAGACGCCCGCCAGTTCGGCCTCGATGCGAACCCTTTCGGGCTCCTCGATTACATTGACGCGAGGCATGATATACCGCCGCGTTCTTTCCTCTGTTGCAGTCGTCATGTCGCACCACTCCTTTTCGCTTGATAGGCTGGGGCAGGCGCCCCGGACCCTCAGTCTACACTTAACTCGATGCGCTTCGGCTTCGACTCCTCGCGCTTCGGCAACCGCACACGCAGCACGCCGTCGCGTAAGGTAGCTGCCACGTTGGCCGCATCGAAGCCGCCGGGCAGTTCAAACGTTCTCTGAAACTCTCCATACATCCGCTCCACGCGGTGTATGTTCTTTTCGTCTTCGCGCTCCTCGAGTTCCCGCTTGCCGCGGATGCTGATTGTGTTGTCGATCGCGGTCAGCTCGATGTCCTCGCGCCGGATACCCGGCAGGTCGGCCTGCAAGATGTATTCGTTTTCCGTTTCCTGCAGGTCCATCGCCGGGCTCCACGCGCGACCAATCTGGTCCCACTCGAAACCCCGGTTCTCCATCATTCTCGCCATCTCATTCTGGAGCTCTGTAAAGGCGCTCCATGGAGTCAGGTCACCCCGGTGTCTCCCACGTACCAAAGCCATTGCAATCCCTCCTTTCAGACTTACCGAACTGAAACCC
>SLSB01000558.1 GCA_007130675.1 Candidatus Hydrogenedentota bacterium
GCCCGCGCGGCGTACTGTCGCGCCGGTAAACGCGCCCGCCTCGTGGCCGAACAACTCGGATTCGATAAGGGTCGGCGACAACGCGGCGCAATTCAGCGCCATAAACGGCTGCTGCCACCGTTTCGAAAGAAAATGCAGCCTAGTGGCTGCCAATTCCTTGCCCGTGCCGCGTTCGCCGAGGATCAAGACCGGCCGGTCCACCCGAGCGGCGCGGGAAAGGTGCTCCTGGAACGACAGAAACGCCTCGGACTGCCCGAGCGCCTCCTGAACGCGCGGCACGGCGGCCTCGATCTCTTCGCGCCGTTGCTCGCGTTCAGACTCGTTCATGGCCGTTTTCTCCAGTTCGGTTGCGCAATCTGACCAAACAATAGCCTTTCCCGCCACGGGCGTCAACCCCAAAGAGTCGCTCTGAAGCACATAAGGCACTCCAATGCAGTGATTTACGGGCGAATGCGCGTTTTGGCAAGCGCATTGCGATAGCCTTTGCGCAGGAAACAGGCCAACGAAGCCTGCACAAGGGCGGCGCATAGCGGCCGTTTCCATCGGACAGTGCATACAGGTAAGGAGACTTGTCATGGGCGTATTCACACGAACTCGCGATATTGTCAACGCAAACGTCAACGCCATGCTCGACAAGGCGGAGAATCCCGAGAAAATGATCCGTCTCATGGCGCGCGAGATGGAGGAAACTATCGCACGGGCCACGACCGCGCGCAACGGCACATTGGCTGCGCGCCGCGACATCGAGCGTGAACTCGGGCGGGCGCGCGAGGGCATCGAACTCTGGGCGAGCCGCGCCCGGCTGGCGGTCGATAAAGGCCGCGACGACCTCGCCCGCGAGGCGCTGGCCGAGAAGCGCCGCTGCATTGGCCGTGCCGATGCACTCGAACAGGAATTGCTGCAGGCCGACGCCATGCTGCGCCAGTACGAGCAGGACATCGCCGCGCTCGAGGCAAAACTCGAGCTGGTCATGGAGAAAAAGCGCATACTCGTGCAACGTCACATACGCGCCCGGCAGCATGGCCGTGCGCAATACCAGTTGCGGCGGCTCGACACTTCGCGCGCCATGCAGCGGTTTTGCGAGTTCGAGCACCGCATCGAGCGCATGGAAGCCGAGGCGGACTTGGTCAACTACGGCCGCCGTCCCAGCCTCGAGGACGAATTCGCGCAGCTCGATGTGGACCACGGCATCGAACGGGAACTCGAGGAACTCAAGGCGTCTGCCGGAAACTGACGGCGCGTAAACCGCAACAGTGCGGTCTTGTAAGGAGACGTGATCATGGCCTACGAATACGGTTTCAGCACCTACCGCACCGGCCTGTACCGGTCCCGCGGCGGCATTGTGTTTGGCGTGTGCAGAGGCCTCGCCGAATACTTCGACCTGTCGGTCTTCTGGTTCCGCGCGATCGTGTTGGGAGCATTCATTCTCACGGGGTTCTTCCCAACCGTGCTGGTGTACGTGCTCGCCGCACTGCTCATGAAACGCGAACCCGGCTATTCCTATTGATGCGCCGCTTTTCTCCGCTCCGACCCTGAATCGGTTCGAGCCCATCGCCCGCTGGCGCTGCGTTTCCCCCAAACGCGGCGCCGGCGGGCTCCCCAATACCGCGCGGTAACCTCCTGCCTTGGCGAGTCAGGGTTTCGTCGAAAACGATAATCATATGCGTTCCTCCTGTAGCATCCGGCCTTGTGCCGGACGTCCGGCACAAGGCCGGACGCTACATTTCCGCGCCGGGCACAGTCCGCTTTCGAGCGAGCCGGACGGATTGTGCCCCGATGCCGTGTCATTCCGGGCCGGTTAACCTGTTACAATAAGGTATCGGCTGGGAGAGTCTCCCCGCGGGATGGATTGTGAAGAAACTGATACACATAGCGCTCGTTCTCGGTGTTTTGCTGGCGTTGGGCGGCCAGGCGGCGGCGCGGCAGGTGCTGGTGCGCACGACGGCCCGGGCGGTCACGCGCGAGGAAACCCGCCAGACCTTGCATGTGGTCGATCTGGCTACTGGCGACGTTGCGCCATGGCGCGACACGTTTCCAGCCATGCAGGCCGCCACACCGCTGGTGACAAGCCCCGACGGCGCGTGGGCGTTCATGACGACCCGCGGATTGTGGCCGCATCCGGCGGGCTGGCCTACGACGGTATCGGCCATCAGCGCGGTTTCGCTGGACCCCGTCGCGATATTCCGGTCCGCCGAAAGCGGGATGTTGTTCGCGCCGCACCAGCGGCTGGGCTGCGTTTTTCAGCATCCCGGCAGCGAGACTATTTCGGTGCTTGTGTTCGAAGACGGCGCGGACCGCGCGGATGCAGCGCCGAATATGGTCACACTGCGCACCTTCACCGACGGCCAAGGATTCTCGGACACGCCGCTGGCGTCGTGGGCGATGCCGGGGCAGGCGGTCCAGGCGGTTCCTCGGGTATCGGAACCGCGTGTGTGCGTCTTGTCACGCACCCCGGCGGGCGCGTCTCTGGTGGCCCTCGATATGCACACGCACGAGGTCACAGCCGATGTGGTGTTATCGCCTCTGGACGGTCCGCTGCAGGGGCCTGCCACGTCCCTCGAGATGGCGCTTACGCCCGACGGTGAGCGGTTGCTGGTGTTCATGTCCGCGTTTTCGCTGGAAGCTCGCGGGGGTGGACAACGCTCGTGGTTGTACGAATTGGATGCCGACACCTTCGAATTTGTTGCAGAACCGCAGGAATTCCCCGGTATCCCGCAGGGGCCGGCGCCGAGCCTGTGGCCACTCGACAATGGCGCGTGTTGGGCCGCGACCTCGAGTCCCGGCGAAGGGTTTGCGTATCTGTACCGGCTGCCGCTCACGCCCTCGGCCCCCCGGGCGGTCGAGCAGCCGTTCGCGAATGTTTCCAGGCCGCTGTTGGTGGCTCCGGCCCCGGCGGGTGACGCTGTGGCGGTCGGGGTGCGGAATCGCCTCGAACTTTGGCCCGATGGCGAGCCCGCGGGCACGCCCTTGCGTTTTGAATATGAACTCGGGTTTGTGGAATGGACCCCCTACGGCGTTCTCGTGGGCGAAGCCCACCGTTTGCATCTCGTAGACCCCGAAGACGGGGCGATTTTGCTCACGGTTCCGTTTCAAAGTGGCCAGCCGTCTCAGGCGTTGCTGCTTCCCGAGCAGTCGGCCCAGTATCAGGCGCGACACCGCCATTCCATAACCATTCCTGAGTCCGGCCCGCCGCCGGGATACCCGCATCTTCCCGATGCGCTTGTGTTTCGCGGCGAGGCCGTCGGGCGCGAGCGGCGTGTCCTCAGAATGCAGCCGGACGGTCTCGAGCAACCCTGGCGGCTCGAGTTCGCGTATGATGACATGCCCTGGCTGCGCGCCCACCCCCGTTCGGGCGGCCCAGGCCAAGCCGAGTTCTCGGTCATGGGCGTAGACCCCGCGGCACTGCCTGCGGTGCCCGCTGACACCATCATCCGCGGGATCGCCGAAGTGGTGTATGAGGAACCCGGCGGGGCCGACGCAAGCCGCCACCCGATAACCGTGCTCGTTTCGCCACGGCCTGACGGACCACGCACGATCCTCTGGCTTGTAGGAAGCGAGGAGGGGACTGCACATCGGCCTCACGGTCTCGAGGGGCATTCCCTGCAAGCGGCGGCGGACCTTCTCGCATCCCCTCCGCACTGGTTCAGCCACCGTTACGCCACGCTGCCGTTTGGCGAATCCCTCACGGGCCACGACGTGGTAATCGTCACCGCCGAGGCCGCTTCGCAGGGCCTTGTCACGCGGCAGGCGCTGCTTTCGTATGCGGCCGCGGGCGGCGGTGTGCTGTTTCTGGGGGCCCATCTCGGCAACGATGCCAGCCGGTCACTCGAGGATTGGCTGGCGCCTATCGGTGTGCGCATCGACACCGCAGCACCGGTTTCGGGCACCTTCGATGTTTCTGGAGCCCCTCTTCTGTGCCGGCATTGGGAGGCGGTTGCCATCGAAAACGGGTGCTTTATTCAGGTCAAGCCTCCGGGAACCACTTTGGTGCGCGACCCGAAGTCCGGCGGGGCCATTTTCGCCATCATGCCCCACGGTCTTGGCCGGATCGCCTTTCTCGCCGCCCCCACGCCCCTCGAGGACCGCGCACTCTCGAGCACCACGCACCGCCGTTTCGTCACGGGGCTGGTGCAATGGCTCGAAGAAGCCAGCCGCGAAGTCTCGGATGTCGACGGCGACGGTCTGCCCGATGAAATCGAGGATGCTAACCAGAACGCCATGGTCGACCCCGGCGAAACCGACCCGTTCAACCCCGACACCGACGGCGACAATGTGCCCGACGGGTTCGAGGACCGCAGCCGGACAGGGCGCACCGATGAAGGCGAGACCAGTCCTCTCAACCCCGATACCGACGGCGACGGCATCTGGGACGGGGCCGATCCTTCCCCGCTCCCGCTGGCCGGCGCGCCGGTTGTGGATATCGTGCGCCCTGCGATGTTGCCCGCCGAAGGGGGCTCGTGGGTGCAGCTCAGCGGACGCAACTTCGCCCCGGGCATGAGTGTGCGTTTCGGCAACCGTGCCGCGGCCCGTGTGCGCGTGCTGGGTCCGCAAGGCCTGGACGCCGAACTCCCGCCGGCCGAAGGTCTCGAGGAAGGCTTGGTGGATGTCACGGTGGGTGCCCTGGATGGCGGCCCATCGGGCACATTGCCCGGTGGATTCCGCTATCTCCCGCTCAGCACGGTGGTCTTTTCTGTCGAGACCATCTCCGACCCGGCCAGCGGCGACATCCTGCTCGTGATCCGCGCATCGTCCGGTCCTCTTGCGCGCGCCGGTAGCCTGACCTTCCGCCTCGGCGCCGAGCCTGCGCGCTCGGTCGAATGGCTTGAGATCCTGCCTGGCGCAGACGCCCTTGCGTCCGGCCGCCAGGTCGCCACGCGCCCGGACCCTGAGGGCGGGTTGTGGGTCGACGTTTCCCCTGCCCAGAGTGGCGCGGGGCTTGGCGAAACAGTCATTGTTCGCTGCCGCCTCGCAGAAGCTGAGGCGGCTGGGTTCATTCCCGAATTTGCGCTCACCCGATCCCGTGCCTTCGCTTTGAACGGCGTACCCCTCGAAACCGCCGTTTCTGAGTAAGCGTCGGGCCGCCACGTGGAGCATCACGATTGCGCTGTGGGTGGGGGTGGCTCCTGTTGTGTAAACACTTTGGTGGGGCGCACGACCAGTTCCTGTGTCGGGTAGGCAAATTGAATGCCCTCTTCCTTGAACCGGCGGAAAATGGCCAGGTTAATGCCCTGCTGAATGTCCATGAAGATATTGAAGTCGCGGTCCAGCACGTAATACACAATCTCGAAATCCAGCGAGAAATCGCCGAACCTCTGAAAATGAGCACGGTCAAAACGCGTGAGCGCGTTGGCTTCGATGCTCTCGCGGACAATGCCCGGAATCAGCTCGAGTTTTTCCGCCGGCGTCTCATAGACCACGCCGATCGAGAAGACCACCCGGCGTTCCTGCATTCGTTTGAAGTTGCGGATCCGGCTGTTGGTGAGGTCGGCGTTCGAGAATATGATTTGCTCGCCCCACAGACTTCGAACACGCGTGGTTTTGATGCCGATGTTCTCGACCACCCCGAGTTGCTCGCCCACAATAATGAAATCGCCCACGGCGAAGGGTTTGTCGAGAATGATGGCCACCGAGCAGAAGATATCGCCCAGAATATTTTGCAGTGCAAACGCAATGGCGATGCCGCCGATGCCAAACCCTGCCACGAGCGCGGTAATCTCGAAGCCCAAGTTCTGCAGGGCCACGAGCAACGCCACCGACCACAGGGCGATCTGAGCGGCAAACGATAAAATGCCAAACGACGACACGCGGCTCGGGTCTTCCCGTCCACGGCGCAGCCGCATGCTGTTGAGATAACGCCGCGTGAACCCGCTGGCATACAAGGTCGCCTGGAGGATTAGCACGAGCGTCACAATCGGCTTGCCAACAAATGTATCGACGGCCCACAGCCACTGCAGTGCCAAGAACAGACCGACAACAAACAGACAGGCTTTGCTCGTCCGGCGCAACACCACCAGTAGAAACCGCTGGATCACGCGGCCCGACTCGCGCCGGTGTTCGAGCCGGCGGCTGACCACGATGTGGCGCAGGATCCGTCGCAGTACTATGATGGCCAGCCAGAACGCCACAGCGGTGGCCGCGGCATAGCCAAGCCGCTCGGGGGTAATGTGCCAACGCCGGAGATTGATCAGCTCCTGGCGCCATTTCTGCTGTACAGCCTCGATGGGCGCAGGTGCGTCGTCCGCCGGGTCCGGCGCGGCATCAGCGGCCACATCCTCGGTTGGCAGGGCATCTTGCGGGTTGTCGCCGTTTTCGAGTGTTCCGGCAGACGAAATCCAGCCAGAAAACAGACCGATCAAAGCCGCAATTGCAACGAACCGGCATATATTTCCAAGCGCTGTGTTCATCATTCCGCTGGTTCCTCCGTTGATGCGTGCTTGTCACACTGTCCGAAGCTTTGGCATAGCACAGATGCTGCGCCTGTTGCAAAGCCTGTGGGATATGGCGGGTGAGCAAAAATCCTTCGAGACGCCACCAACGCGCAACTCTCACCTACTCAGGTGTGCCTGAGTCGGTGAGAGAGCGGGATATGGCGCTATTCCTCGGCCAGTATGATTTCGCTCACATCGAGCAGGTACATCTGGCGCTGGCCCGAGTGTTTCGAGTCGATGCACACATAGCGCCCGTCACGGCTCCACCGCGGGTGCAGGTCGCAGCGCCATTCGTTGTCCTCGGGCCGTTCCTGGTAGAACCGGCCCAGTTCCACCAGCCTGCCGTCGCTGGGCCGGTACAGCAGCAGGGTCTGCATCCGCTCGCGGTCGGGATAGGTGTCGGTGAGAATCCACTGCGCGTCGGGCGAATAGGTGCAATGGCCGTCGCGAAGCAAGACGCCTTCGGCGATGCGTTCGACGTTGTCCGTCTGGTCTTCGTAGAGATGGAAAAAATTGCCCTCGGGCTCGGTCGACCACGCGAGAATGTGTTGCGGGTCGCGCCAGATGAAGTGCGAGACCATGCCGTGTCTGCCGAACATGAAGATGTCCGAGCCGTCGGGGTTCGCCGTATATCCGCGTGTAAACCGGCCGCGGCCATCTTCCCTGTGCCAGCGGTGCAGGAATACGAAGCGGGTTCCGTCAGGGTTGAAGAGAAGATGGTTGAACCAGTGCTTGCCCTTGTCCATGGTGTCGTCGGGCTCGATCTGGACGATATCCGCCAGCGATATGATCAGCCGCGACTCACCCGTAACCAGGTCGAGAGAATAGATGCCGTCGTTTTCGGGATACAGCTCGTCCTCGTAGGGGTCGGGGATGCCGTTGTAGCCGTAGCCGGGCCGGGTATCGGCCACGCGCTCGAAACTCAAGGTGACCGCCTGTCTGCCATCGGGACTGACGGCGTAGATTGGTCTGGGCAGTGTGCGTTTCTCACCCGAGAACACGTCGTGGATGACCGACGCATA
>SLSB01000086.1 GCA_007130675.1 Candidatus Hydrogenedentota bacterium
GGTGGACACCTTGTTCCCGACCTTCGGCGGGATCGGAGCGCCCCGCCAGAGCGGTCTGAATCCGACCGATTGGTCTGATGCGAACAGAGTGCAATGTCGCGAGTGTAAGTCTGCGGAATTTACAATTGGAAGATGGAATCCCTTTCCTGTTATGCTCATGACATCAAGGAATGCGCTTGGGGGTGTCAGACCTCAGCCACAATGATGCTCTGCATGCTGCCGACTGCCATGGCCGCTCAGAGTGGAGGATGTGCTTCATGAAACCGGGTAGAAAAGAGAGTATGTCTCGCAGGGATTTTGCAAAACTGTCCGCGGCGGCGGTATCGAGCTTTGCGGTGTTACGGGGCGCATCGGCCCAGGGCTCGTCCGAGGTATTGAAGGTGGGGCTTCTGGGGTGCGGTTCACGCGGCACCGGTGCGCTCATGCAGATGCTGCAAGGCAATGACAACGTCCAGGTCATTGCGCTGGCAGACGTGTTCCCCGACAAAATCGAGCGCACTCGCAGACAGGTGGAAATGAATCCACAGTTCGCCGAGAAGCGCGACATTCAGGATGACCACTGTTTCACGGGCCTCGATGCCTGGAAGGGCATCCTCGAAACGGATATCGACATCCTCCTCGAGGGTACTTTGCCGTACAGCCGGCCGGGACATCTCGAGGCGGCGGTCGAAGCCGGAAAACACATCTTTACCGAAAAGCCGGTTGCGGTCGACCCAGCGGGGGTCCACCAGGTGCTTCGCGCTTCGCGACGCGCCGACGAGCTCGGGCTTTCGTGGGTATCAGGCACGCAGCGCCGCCACGACAAGCAGTATCGCGAGACGGTTGCCAAGATTCATGACGGCGCCATCGGGGATATTGTTTCCATGCGCGCTTACTGGTGCGGCAGCTTGCCCTTTGTTCATGAACGCAATCCCGAGTGGAGCGACCTCGAGTATTGCCTGCGCAATTGGTATGCCCACTGCTGGGTGTGCGGCGACAACATCGTCGAACAGCACATGCATAACATCGATGTGTGCCATTGGGTGATGGAAGGCTTCGGTATCGAGCACCCCATTTCGGTGTTCGCGTCAGGCGGACGCCAATTCAAACCCGATGAGCCGAAATACGGTGATCTGTGGGACCATTTCTCGTGCGATTTCGAGTTTCCCAACAATGTGCACTTGACCAGCATGAGCCGTCACTGGGATGGTCTTGACGGCGGCGTGTTTGAGCACGTCTACGGAACGAACGGCAACAGTACCTGCCGCGATATGGGCGAAGGCCCCGGCATCGACCCGATGGTCCAGGAACACATCAACCTGGTCAACAGCATCACGGGCGAGGGTCCGCACCTGAACGAAGGCGTGACGGTGTCGTACAGCACCATGGCGACCATCATGGGCCGCATTTCGGCGTATAACGGCCGCAGGATAACGTGGGAAGACGTGATGGAGGGCAGGCTCAAGGATTACTCGATCGTGCCCGAGCTGGATTGGGACGCGGAATATCCCAACGAGCCGGTTCCGGTGCCCGGCAAGGTCGGCGCCGGCAATCTGCCTGAGCTTCACCAGAGATAAGCGCAGTACAACGAATCGAAAAGGAAGAAACCATGGATATGAGACGCAGATCGTTTCTCGCGTCGTGCGCCGCCGGTGCCAGTGTCTTTGCGGCGTCGGGCAGCACGGCCATTGCCGCGATCAAGGAAACCAAACCCTACGCGAATCTTCCCCTCAAGATGTCGATTCCCTATGGCTGGTTTAGCGGAAGCCCGGCCGAGCGCCTGGCCCAGGCCGCCGAGTGGGGCCTGCCTGCCGTCGAATGGCTTGGGCCCGACAGGAGCGTCGAGGAATTGCGCGAGGCCTCCGAGATGACCGGCGTGCAGTGGAGCTGCATCGGCGGCGTGGGCGCTATCGCGCCGGGTCAGATGGTCGACCCTCGCGAACACGATCGTCTCGAGGAACACTTCCGCGGGCGCATCGAGTTCGGCAAAGCCATCGGCTGCACCACGTTGATCGGGCTTACCGGCAACGCGCGCGACGACATCTCATACGACCGCCACATGATCTACGTGCTCAGGTGTCTTCGCCGGTTGGCCCCCATCGCCGAGGAAGAGGGCGTCACCATTGTCATGGAAGCCCTTAACACACTGGTGAATCACGCAGGGTACTTCCTGACGACCACCGATCAGACCATGATGCTGCTCGAGGCGGTCGACAGCCCGAATGTGCAGATGTGTTACGACATCTACCACCAGCAGATCACCGAAGGCAATATCATTCGGAACATGGGGCAGAACATCAACCGTATCGGCCACATTCACGTGGGCGATAACCCGGGCCGCCAACAGCCGGGCACCGGCGAGTTGAACTACAACAACATCTTCCGGGCGCTTGCGAGCACCAACTACGACGGCTATGTGGCCCTCGAGTGCGGTTACACCACACCGACCGCCGACGAAGCCATTGCGCAGCTACTTGACTGCTTCGATTGGGACTGAGCGGGTTTCTTGAAATAGATGGAACATTGCGGGCGGCGTTCCACCGGGAATGCCGCCCGCGTGCCTTTCATCATGCGCTATGCGCCGTCGGCATCTTTCAGCGCGGCATGCAACGTTTTAACCGAATCGAAGACAAAGTCGGGCTGGCGCGACGCCTCCCGTACATCGGCATCTTTCGTCTCGCCGCTCAGTACAAGAATGGAGGCCACCCCCGAGTCGTAGGCCATCTGCATGTCCGTGTACAAGCGGTCGCCGACCATGGCCGTTTTGGCGGCCTCGCCGCCCAGTTTCTGCAGGCCCATATTGACCATCTCTGGATTCGGCTTGCCGATGTACTTTGGTGTGCGGCCGGTGCTCTCGAACAGGAGGGCTGCCATCGAACCGCAATCGGGTATATAGCCCGTCTCGGTCGGACAGACCTTGTCGGGGTTGGTGGCTATGTAGGGCGTTCCGTTGCGCAGAAACGCGCAGGCCTTGGCCAGTTTGGCGTAGGTAAGTGTGCGGTCGAATGCCAATACCACCGCATCAGGTTCTTCATCGGCAAGACGGAGCCCAGCATCTATCAGTTCCGCCTCGAATGACGGCGTGCCCAGCGGATATACCCGGCGGTATGGGGTCTCGTTGAGCAAGTACCGCACCGTAGCTTCGCCAGACGTCAGGATGTCGCCGCGAACCGCAGGGATTCCCATCTTGCCGAGTTTCTTCTCATATTGTGCGGCATCGACCGAACAGTTGTTGGTGAAAAACAGGCGGTTTCGGCCGGATTCGGCCAGATAGGCGATGAAGTCGGCCGCCCCCTCGAGAGGATTGCCCCCGAGATAGAGGGTGCCGTCCATGTCGAGCAGGAAATAGCGCAACGCGGCCAGTTGTTCTAAGCGCGCGGTATCGAGACGCTGTGTCTGTGTCACCCGGCTATCCCCGCAATCTTTCGAGGAGTTTTTTGCATGCCTTGATGCCGTCGAACTCGCTCAGGCGGCCGCCTTCGAACTCGATGCCGATATAGCCGTCGTAACCATGCTGGTCCACCACGATGGCGATGAGCCGCTCGTAGTCGAGGACCGTCTCGTCGCCGGTTTCGTCGTCGAAATCGTGGCACTTCGCGCTGACCGCCTTGGCGAAATTCATCATCAGGTCCGTCGCGAGATAGTTGTCCACATGCTCGGGAAAGTTTCCAAAGTCGGGTAATGTGCCGAAGCGGGGGTGGTCCACCGCTACCATCAACTGGAGCAACGCTCCCGGTTCGGAAGACGGCCCGCCGTGGTTCTCGATGAGCACATTGATGCCTTTCGTGTCGGCATAGTCGCACAATTTGCGGAATTCGGGCACACACCGGTCGATGAATGTTTTGAGCTCGGCCGGACGCTCGGCGATACCGCCCTCGGAACCGGTCCAGTTCATGCGCATGCTGTGGCCGCCGAGATACTCGGTGATGTCGATCCATTTCTGGTGGCGGGCCACCGCGTCCTGGCGCTCGGCTTTGTCCGGTGCCCCGATGGCGCCTTCCCCGTCGACCATGGTCAGCAGGATCGTGACGTCATGGTCGGCAGCGTTCTTTGCGAGCTTGTCGAGATAGTTTGTATCGCTGGCGGCCAGCATGTGGTTGACCAGCTCGATGGCTCCGATGCCGAATTCGTCGCGGGCAAGCTTCGGCATATCCAACATCGGGATTTTGCCCTCACCCTCGCCGATCGACCGGTGTAGCGACCAGCCCGCCAGAGAGATCTCGAAGTTTCGTTTCTCCGCTGTCATTGCTTGAGTTCCTTTCAATGCCGAGGCCGCCAGTGCCGTTACTACCGCGCAGGCCGCGCCACCGGGCCGCGCTTGTGTCGTGACCGGCTTACTGTAGCCCAAACCGCGAGACATTTCCATTCGCAGAAGCAGACGTGCATCGCCGGGCCCATCAACGGCGCTCTTGTATGGGTCTCCATCGGGAACGCCTTGCAAGACGTGCGAAGGGTGAGAAGGGATTCGAGAAGAATGCAGCGGTGTGACTGATACGTTCCCACCCTTTCATGTGACTTCTTTCCCCCCTCGATGCCGGTTCAGGCACACTCTTCTCCAGATTCGTCGCCTTTCCAGAAATTGAAAAGACGCTGGCACTGTGATAGCATTTTCCAGGGCTCTCAAGCGGGGACGCGTATGGTGGAAGGCAATCGGGCTTTCCGCGAACGATGGGCTGGTTATGAATACGGATTTACTCGAGGCGCGTCTGAACCTGCTTGCTGTCATGCGAAACATCGAGGACCTGCCGCCACTTGATCCTGAAACGGGGGCCATGATTCAAGACTGGCACACGGCGATCGATTTCGTGGTCCGCGGCGGACCCAGGGCGGGCCTGGCGTTTGAGCATGGCCAGTGCCGTCACATTGAGGGGCCGCCGCCGTCGGCGGACATCAAGTTGTTCTTCTTCTCGCCGGCCCATCTCAATGCGATGTTTGCGGGAACCTCGAACCCGATCCCGCTTAGAGGATTTTCCAAACTCGGGTTTCTCAAGCGTGAGTTCACGGCATTGACGCAACGTCTCGAGCATTTTCTGCGCCCCACAGCCGGGAAGCTCGCGGACCCGGCCTACCTGCGCACCAACACGCTGCTGACGCTCTTTACAGGGGTGTTCGCGGTAAGGCATCTTGCGGAACACGACCCGATCGCGGCGCGGCTCGCCATGGCCACTCCACGCGGCTCGGTGCAGTTCGTCATCGAGTCTGAAGGCCCTTTGGCGCATCTTGTGTACGGTGACAGCGGGGTCGTGGCGGGAAAAGGCGGATTGGAACACCCCTCGGCAATCACGTGGTTTGCCGATTGGGAAACCGCCAATGGTATCCTGAATGGGCAGATGGACCCGTTTACCACAGCGGGTAAGGGCCTTTTCCGCGTCGAGGGGCTGGTGCCGATAGCCGACAAATCGAGCCTTATCATGAAGCGGACGGCGAAGTTCTTGGAATAAACCTGTCTGAGGAAAGGACTGGGCGGATGAATACCTACGAATACCCGGAATCTCGCAGACTCTTCGAACGAGCCTGCCATGTGATTCCGGGCGGCATCTACGGTCATTTCAACGCGGTGCCTCTCAGCCGGGCCGAGGCGTTTCCATTGTATGCCGCTCGTGCGGAGGGCGCCCGGTTCTGGGATGTTGACGGCAATGAATTCATAGACTATCTGTGCGCGTACGGCCCTATGATTCTCGGCTACGGCCATCCGGCGGTGGACGAGGCGTTTCGCAGGCAGATGCAGCAGGCCGATACGGTAAGCCTCGCTTCGCCGAAGATGATCGAGCTGGCCGAAATGCTGGTGGACCGTGTAGCCATCGCCGATTGGGCTTTTTTCGCCAAGAACGGGGCGGATGTCACCAGTTACGCCGTGACGATCGCGCGCGCGGCGACCGGGCGCAACAAGATCATCGCGATCAAAGGCGGCTACCATGGCACCCATCCCTGGATGCAACCGCCCGGCCACCACGGCATCAGGCTGGACGATCACGCCCACTACATCCGCATCCCGTGGAACGATTACGACGCCCTCGAGCGCGTGGTGGCTGAACAGGGAGACGACATCGCCGGCTTTATCGCCAGTCCCTATCATCACCCGGTCTTCGAGGATAATGCCCTGCCCGCCGAGGGCTATTGGCAGCAGGTCCAGGCGCTGCTACGCAAGCGGGGCATTGTGTTTATCATCGACGACGTCCGCAGCGGATTCCGGCTGCACCGGGGCGGCAGCAACGAACGCTACGGATTCGAGCCTGACCTCATCTGTTTCTGCAAAGCGCTTGCCAACGGCTACCCCATCTCGGCCCTGGTCGGAACCGAGGCTTTGCGCACTGTGACCGCCAACGTATTTCACACCGGCAGTTACTGGTACTCTGCCGGGCCCATGGCGGCCGCCATGGCAACACTCGAGGAACTCGATCGGCTGGATGCCCCGCGGCTTTTCGAGGAAATTGGCACAAAACTCAACGATGGTTTGCTCCGCATTGCCCAAAGTCACGGCTATACCCTCAAAATCACGGGCGAGCCGTCCATGGCCTATTACCGTATCACGGAGGATCCTTCAACGATCCTGCACCAGCGTTGGAACGCCGAATGCACTCGTCGGGGAGCTTACGTCACGCCGCATCACAACTGGTTTGTCTCGACCGCGCACACCGATGCGGATCTCGAACGGACATGGGCTATTGCGGATGAGGCGTTTGCGGTGGTCAAGAACGAGGGCATTTGATGGGGAAGGGATCTTGGTTGGGTTTGCCGGCCGGGTCTGTGGCAGAATTGAGCGGAAAACAGGTGCTGATGTAGGCGGAGGTGTGTCCGGGCCTGTTTATACGCTGTCATAAACGAGCTCCTGTGTGAATGCTACCGGAGAGGCGGCTGCATACGGAGGAACATTATGGAATTGGGCGTTAAGATGTTCGCGGCGAGCAGGGTGCGGAACCCTCGCGTTCTTTGTGCTAATCTCTTATCGCTAATTACTTCCCATTTTCTGGAGAAACACCATGGCGCTAAGTCCTGAAGAAAAGAAGCAGCTCGAGCAAACCGCGCTCGACATCCGCCGTCAGATCGTCGAGGTGACGGGGTGGTCGGGGGGCGCGCACATCGGGGGCGCGCTGAGCATGACCGACATCCTGACGATTCTGTACTGGAAATATCTTAACGTTGATCCGGCCCGGCCGGATTGGGAGGATCGCGATCGCTTCGTGCTCAGCAAAGGGCATGGTGGGGTCGGGCACGCGGTAGTGCTGGCCGAGCGCGGGTATTTCCCGAAAGAGGACCTCAAGGAATTCAACGCCACGGGCTCGAAGCTCGGCATGCACCTCGATTGCCACAAAGCTGTCGGGGTGGATGTATCGACCGGTTCGATGGGCCATGGTTTGTCGCAGGCGGTCGGGTTGGCCCTTGGCGCGCGGGTCCTGAAAAAGCCTTGGCGCACGTATTGCATTGTCGGTGACGGCGAGAGCAATGAAGGCTCGATCTGGGA
>SLSB01000484.1 GCA_007130675.1 Candidatus Hydrogenedentota bacterium
CGCGACGAACGCCGCCGCAAGGTGCCTATCCGGCCCAACGACGAGGAAACCCTGCGAGTCCTCGACCATCAGGTGCGGTTTCTACTCCAGACCAACACGGATCTGCGCGACGCGCACGGCCGCACCGTAGGCCAGGGCACTTCCGTCTTGGCGCCCTTATGGGACGGCGAGGAAGTCATCGGCTTCATCGCGACCGACAATCATTTGCGGCATACCGAGATCACGCAGGAACAGGGCCACGTCCTGGCGTTTTTCGCGGTGTCGGTCGGCCACTTGTGCTCGATCCACCGCGCCACCGAGGCATTGCGTCAGAGCGAGGGGCAACTGCGCCTCATCATGGACCAGGTGCCGGCGCTGCTGTGGACAGCCGGCCCCGACCTCCGGTTCACATCGTCCGCGGGACAGGCTCTCGCCCGGCTGGGCCAGAAACCCGGCGAAACAGACGGGCGCAGTCTGTATGAGTATTTCGGCACAACGGATCCGGAGTTCGCCCCCATCCGCGCGCACCTGAACGCTCTCGAGGGGAAAACGTCGTGGTTCGAGTTCGAGTGGGCCGGAGTCTCGTTTCAGGTGTACGTGGAACCCTTGCACGATCGCGACGGGGCGATTATCGGGGCTATCGGGGCGGCGCTGGATATCAGCAACCTGCGCGAAGCCGAAGAAGAACGCCGAACACTCGAGGCGCAAATGCAACACGCCCAGAAACTCGAGAGCCTCGGGATGATGGCCAGCGGCGTTGCGCACGATTTCAACAACCTGCTCGTGAGCATGCTGGGCAACGCCGAACTGGCCCAACTCGAGGTGGCCGCCGACTCGCGCGCCCACCACTACCTCGGTCAGATCGTCAAAGCCGCTTGCCGCGCCGCGGATCTGTGCAAGCAAATGCTCGCCTACACCGGCAAGGGCCGGCTGGTGTTCGACTTTGTCGATCTCAACGCCGTCGCCCGTGAAATAGCCGAACTGCTGACCATGTCCATCTCGAAGAACACCGAGCTCGCCTTTCATTTCGCCGAGCGGTTGCCGCTGGTAAAGGGCGACGCCACCCAGTTGCGTCAAGTGCTGATGAATCTTATCACGAATGCGAGCGAAGCTCTGGAGGACACACCGGGTACGGTGCGAATCAGGACCGGCACGATGCAGTGTTCGCAACAGGACATTGAATCCCTGCATGTGAGCGATGGCTTGATCCCCGGTGATTATGTGTTCATTGAAGTGGCCGACTCGGGATGCGGGATCGACTGCGCCGTGCTTGACCGCATCTTCGACCCGTTTTATTCGACCAAGTTCACGGGTCGGGGGCTGGGTCTGGCAGCGGTGTTGGGCATTGTGCGCGGGCACGGCGGCGGCATCGGCGTATCCAGCGGCCCCGGCAAAGGCACGGCGTTCCGCATACTGTTGCCGCCCCACGAAGCCCCTGTGCCGCGTCCCGAACGCACGGACGACCGCGGCCGCGGTTTGGCGTCCGGCAGCGTTCTGATCATTGACGACGAGACCCACGTGCGCGAACTTGCCGAACAGATGCTCACGGCCGCGGGCTACCGGGTTCTCGCCGCGCCCGATGGGGATACGGGCGTGGCCCTGCTCGAGAGCGACGGGCACGAAGTGGATATCGTCCTGCTTGATTTGGCGATGCCGGGGATGGACGGCGTCGCCACGTTCGAGAAGCTCCGCATGGTGAATCGTACCGTGCCGGTAGTCCTGTGCAGCGGATATGGCAAAGAGTTGTCCATTGCGCGCTTTCCCGACGGGGCCTTGGCCGGCTTTCTCGGCAAACCGTTTCGGATGGGCGAACTCGTGCAGACCGTGAGCCAGGTGTTGGGGGCCTGAGAACGCTTCGCTCGCGGCTCACGTGATTTCACGTCTTTTCCGTCCTCGCGCCTACTCGATCGGCAGGATTCTCCGCAGCACAATGTCCTTATGATAGGTTTCGCTGGGGATTCCGCTGTGAATCTGCAGGCCGATGATGCCGCTTTGCGGGATGTCTTCGTCGGTTTCCGTGTAATCGACGGTCTGGAAGCCGTTGAGCCAGAGCTGAATGCGGTTGCCTTCGCAGCGGATCACGTAGTCGTTCCAGTCGTGAACGTCGAAGAACTTCGCGAGTTCTTCCTGGTCGACGGTGGCGAGCATTCTGTTTCGGCGCGATTCGTCGTAGAGACAGCCCCAATAGCTCTCGCCGATGTCGGCCTGGTAGCCGATGACTTCGTGGTCGTCCGGCACGCGCTGACTGCGGATCTGAACGCCTCCGTTGGTGTCGGGACAGGATATCTTGACGCGCAGCCGCAACTCGAAATCGTCAAACGTCTCTTTCGTGCACAGGAAGTCGTTGTGCGGGATCGGGTGCTCGAGTGTGCCGCCAATCAGCACGCCATCCTCGACGCGCCACATCTCCATGTTGCCTTCCCAGTGCTCGAGGCTGCTGCCGTCGAACAACACGATGGGCGGACCGAGTTTGGCGTTGTTCAACCCGAGTTCCGCCGCTCTGCGCACGGTTTCCGGGTACGTCTCTTTGGCCAGTTCGGTGTAGATGGCCGCCGCTTCGGTGCGTTTGCCGTTCTTGAGCAACTGTTCGGCGCAGATAAGCGAGGCGTCCATGGCGGCCGAGCGGACCGTCGCCTCTTCGGACTCGAGGCGTCTGGCGAGGCATTCCGCCGCGGCTTCGGTGCCGATCTTGCCGAGCGCCCGCACGGCCGCACACGCGGTGGGTAGTTTGTCGCCTCCCGAGATGGCGCACAGCGCGCCCACAGCCTCGGTGTCTCTGCGATCGCCGAGCAGATTGACGATGGCGATCTCGGCATTATCGTCGGCACGGGCGAGTGCGTTGCGCAGGGTCTCGCCTGCCTCGGGCGACGGATCGAGGGCGATGGCGAAACACGCCATGTCCGCCGTTTCGTCGTCGAGCAGCATCGGTTCGAGCACCGGCAGCGCGGCATCGGGACCGAGCAGCCACAACTGGCGGCAGGCAAACAGTTGCGCATCGCGGGTAGCCTCCGAGCCCACGAGCGCTACGAGCGCGTCCGTGATGGCCGCCCGAAGTTCGGCATTGCCATGCGATTCCCGGATCAGTGTCTCGATTTCAATAAGTGGCTCGCGGCTGTGGTCCCGCTGGTAGTCCGCGATAGCGGCCACCTTATCCGCCGCCTCGGCAGGTGTCTGGGCATACGCCGCCCCCGCGCACAGCGCTACAACCACCATCAGACCGCCCAATCGTATCATCATCGCTGCATCTCCCATCACCTTTATTGCCCCGTCTTACCTCGTGCCATTTTACACATCATCGCCTTCGAATGGGACCTTCCGGTGCAGCAGCCCCCGCAAAGCATCCGTCAACTGTTGCCCCCGAGGTGGCATGAGCATCTTGCTCATGATGGCTTTCCTCGAGGCGCGGCGGTCTCGGCCATGGTCCGCCCACCGGCGAGACGACCAAGTTACCGTATTGTTTGTTGCCACAGATGAAGACGGATGAACACAGATAAGATTACCGAGGATGCCAAATATATTCGACTTGATTTGCTTCAAATAAAAATATATTGCATTTCTACACCCCCTGCCCTATAATTTCTTCATGAGCAGCAGAAGGCGCATAGGAGTCTCGTGTCCGTACTGCGGGTTGGGCATGCGGGTTTCGGCCATGGAATGTCCCTCTTGCGAGATCGAGGTGCGGGGAATCTTCCGGCAGAGCCTCTTCCAGTTGCTGTCCGAGGAAGACCAGCACCTGCTCGAGGCGTATTTGCTGGCCGGGTTCAGCATCAAGGCTCTGGCGGCCGAAACCAGTATGGGATACGCCGCCATCCGCACCCGCCTGGACCGCTTGATCGCGTCCTACCAGGCCCTCAAGCGTAACGAGGAGGCCAAGAAGGCGATTTTGGATAAAGTGGCGTCCGGCGAACTCACTCCCGCGGAGGCGGCCAGCCGGATCAGGAGGCTCAGCGATGGACAATCATGACCCTTATCCAGACTCCTTGGAGCAACTCGATGCGCTTCGAGCCTCCGGGAAGGTGTCGGCCGAAGAATATGAGGCGCTTCGGGAAGCTTTAGAACGCAGTGAGCCGCCCAGACCGGCGCCTCTGTTGCAGCATGCGCGTTTGCGCAAATCATGGAGACAGCGCCAGATCGGCGGGGTGTGCGGAGGGATCGCCACGTTTCTCGATGTGAACCCGTGGCTGGTCCGCATTCTGGCCATTCTGTTGGCTCTGTCTTCGTGTGGCCTGGCGCTCTTGGTCTACTTGGTCCTCTACATCGCCCTTCCCTGGGACGAAGAAGACGCCGATCTCGTGTGGCGTTTTTCGTGGGGCTACGCCTTGGGGATTCTTGCGCTCTGCGTGGCGATCATCTTCGGGATGCGCTGGCTGAGTGTGCAGGCCACCCCGGTTTTCGCAGATGCGGGTGGGGAGTTGCCCGCCATGACCCGTTGGGTCCTGGGCATGTCCGGTTACTGGCCATTGCTGATTATCATGGCGGTCTTCCTGGCCCTGCTCGACGGAATGTTCCCGAGGCAAAGTACGCGCAAACGTGTTTTCCGCCTGATAACACTCTGTGGACTCTCTGCTTTCGCCATAATGTGTGTTCTCGCCTTCTGGCTGCCCCTGAAAGACTTGGGGGCGTTGTAGCTGATTACCCCTATTCTGCTGTGGCGCGGTCTCCAACGCAGAGACGCCGAGGACGCCGAGGAGCGCAGAGGAAAAACCAGCCATGTGTCCCCTCGTGAGGGTTTCACCTGGGCTTCAACATCTGCGCCATCTGCCGCAGGCGTTGCGTTCAGGCGTTCGGACCTGTTGGCCGGTATGTGGTATCATGACAAGCAGGCTGAACGTGAGTTTTTTGCGTGCCCGCAACGCTTTCTTTAATGGACATTCGCCAAAACGTTGCTTGGAATTCTGAAGGTACGTATGCATTTTGATTGGGACCCAGGAAAGGCCAAGAGCAACTTAAGAAAGCACGGGCTTTCTTTTGAGGAAGCGGCGACTGTTTTCTTTGATCCACTTTCGGCCACGTTTGAGGATCCCGACCACTCAGACGAAGAAAACCGGTTCATTACGGTGGGCTATTCGTCACGGAATAGTTTATGCGTGGTTGTCCACGCTGAGCGGGAAAGCGCATTACGCATAATCAGTGCGCGTCAGGCAACCGCACAGGAAAGAAAACGCCATGAAGAAGCAACAAGATAAGATGCGCGCCGAATACAGTTTCGACTATGCCAAGGCAGTCCGGGGCAAGTATCACGAGCGTCTCTTGGCAGAAAAATCCTCCATCATAATTCTTGAGCCCGATGTCGCAGAGGCATTTCAGGATTCGGAGGCGGTAAACACGGCCTTGAGGTCGCTGCTAAAGCTTGCTGACACTACGCGGCAACTGACAGGTCAACCTCCGGGTTGATTGGCGTCTGCCGGCAAACACTCATTCGCAGGCAATGTCAATCTCCCCCGCGCCTCGCGTTCTCATCAGCCTCTTCCCTTGGTATGGCGGAAATCGGGAATGAGGCAAGCGCCAATCCAAGGCCCCAAACCACGGATGCCAGTCTTCGCCCAATGCTCACGGCTCACCTCCCCTGTGGCGGCGTCTCCAACGCAGAGGCGCCGAGGACGCAGAGAAGCGCAGAGGAAGAACCAGCCACCAGCCCCTCGCGAGGCTTCCGTCTGATCTTCAACATCTGCGCCATGTGCCGATGCACTTCGTACCCCCCTCCGTGCTGCGGGCAATATGGCATTGCTGCTGCCGTATCCTGCGGCAAGATCAGCATTCCTGAATTCTTATTTCCGCGTTATACCGAGACTGTCGAGTAACTGGCCGTAGTAGCGCTCTTCATTTTTCCAGGCCGTTCGCACGAGCAGCGCGAGAATGGCTGCCATCAACAAAGCCAATTCGAAACCCAACAAGATCAATACACGGTTCGCCAGCGTATCCTTCCACGAAATCATCGCGAAAACCGGCATAAGCAAGAAAAGACAGGTGAGAAACAGAAACCAAAAAAGCAGGACAACGAATTTGGTGCGATAAAGGGATATGGCAAGACCTTCAGCACCGCGCTCGATTCGACACATGTAAATCAGCGCGAAGTGCATCCGGCTTTGACGCGCGCCGTTTGCGGCTTGGGCAATCAATGTTGCCTGATTCTCCTCGTTATCCAAGAAGGTCTTGGTGTCTCTGTGCTCCCAAAGCATTTTTTGCATGCTCTCCGTGTTTAACGTATCGATGACCAAAGACCTTTCAGGGGTCTTTCACGTTATTGACCACGCT
This sequence comes from Candidatus Hydrogenedentota bacterium, assembly GCA_007130675.1. GTDB lineage: Bacteria > Hydrogenedentota > Hydrogenedentia > Hydrogenedentales > SLHB01 > UBA2224. Next base: position 6,235 of record SLSB01000484.1, read on the forward strand.
CCCGGAAACATCGTCGAGAACACGGCCAGCGCAATGGCGTCGATGAAAATCGTCCCGTAAGCTGTGGCCCAATGAATCTGCGCACGGCCCCCGTCAAACGGGTTCTCAAAGACTTGGCGCAGGAAGCGCCCAAGCAAAACAGCCTTAACAGATATTGGCAGAAAGATCACTGCAGCCACTATATGGGCCAATACGAGAATGCCTAGTTCTTCCAAAGGCGATTTCTGCAAGAAGCTGGGCCAAGGGGCTGTCACTGCTGCGATTCCCGCGCGAATGCCAACCGATTGAGTCAGACAAAGCCACACCAGTGTGATGAGGAATGAGGCAAACAGTAGTCCAAGGATCTGAACCACGGATACCAGTCTTCGCCCAATGTTCACGGCTCACCTCCCCTGTGGCGCGGTCTTCTGGCCCGGCCCGCAGCTACCCTTCGTACTCTTTTCCGTGCTGCGGGCAATATGGCATTGCTGCTGCCTGCAATTTGCTGAAAGTTTCACACTGGCCAATTTCAGAACCTCGCCTAAAGCGTGGTTGTCCGGTGTAGCGCCTGGCCTTGTGCCAGGCGTCTTGGGTCCAGTCAACGTTCTGCATCCCACGAAGCGCGGGACCGGACGCCACATTCCGGTCCTCCTTGCCGGGTTGTATCCCCCGGTCCCTCCCAAACCGAATGCCAGAGCCATTATTCAAAAACTTCTGGATCAACATAGGTCCATGGCCATTGCCGCCAATCTTGGACCAATGCACTGCGCACAGGGTTATTAACCACATATTCGGCAATCGCTACGGGGTTTTCAGACTCCCGAACTACGTGGTCATAGAATCGCGCTTGCCAGAAGAGCGGCGCGACGCCACGTACGCGCAGGAGCGAACGGCCTTTGACTTCGCGAATGATATCGCCCGGCGAGTATCGTGGCTCCGTTGTATGGCCCTCGCTTGCAGGACTGGGCCTCGGGGTTTCCTGTTCGTCCGGCACAAGGCCGGACGCTACATTTCCGCCTCGGTCCGGTGCCTGACCTTGCAGTCGACGTGTGCGCTTTCGTTCCTTCGTAGCGCCTGGCCTTGCGCTTCGCGGGATGCCAGGCGTTTCTGGCTCCGGCGGTTCGCCGCAAACAAGACTGGATGCTGCATGTGTCTCCTGCACGCCGAGTTCCAGCAGCGCATGAAGGTGGTCCGGCATAACACATAACGCCCACAAG
>SLSB01000619.1 GCA_007130675.1 Candidatus Hydrogenedentota bacterium
CGGTCCGCATCGTTGGGTTTATGACGCGCATCCACGAGGTGTAGCACAAGCCGCAATTGCTCGCGTCCGCAAATGTATTGGGTAATGGATTGCTGCCAGAGCATGCGCTCTTTCTTCGAGACTCGGGCAAACCCGTAGCCAGGAAGATCAACGAAGAAGACCTCGCCGTTAATGTCGAAAAAGTTTATAAGACGCGTCTTTCCGGGCTTCTTGCTGGTCTTGGCCAAGCCGCGCCGGTTCAGCAGAATATTCAGGAGCGTTGACTTGCCCACGTTCGAGCGACCGGCGAACGCGATCTCCGGGCGGCTCTCGCGCGGGTATTGCTCCGGCCGCACTGCGCTGGTGACAAATTCCGCCTGGCGGACCTTCATGTCTTCTTCCGCGAGCGGCCGAAGGCCGCTGTCAACGCTTGGTCGATGTGCTCGATCAACACAAAATTCAGGTCTTTCTTCACTTCACGCGGGATGTCGCGCAGGTCTTTTTCGTTTTCTTTGGGCAACACGACGGTCTTGATGCCGGCCCGGTGCGCCGCCAGCATCTTCTCCTTCACCCCGCCAACCGGCAACACACGCCCGCGAAGCGTGACCTCGCCCGTCATGGCCAGCGAAGATTTGGGCGCGCGCTTCTTCAAGGCCGACAACAAAGAAACCGCGATCGGAACGCCCGCGGAGGGACCATCCTTCGGGATCGCACCCTCGGGCACGTGGACATGCACGTCGTAGGTCTTCGCAAAAGTTGCCGGGACCCCCAACTCGCGGGCATGCGCACGGAGATACGTGTACGCCGCTTGGGCCGATTCGCGCATCACCTCGCCCAACTGCCCGGTCAACACGACCTCGCCCTTGCCGCGCGTAAGGCTCGTCTCGATGTGCAGAATATCGCCGCCCACGGAGGTCCAGGCAACCCCGACAGCCACCCCGACACCCGGCTTGGTATCCGCGCGGTTATCGAAATACTCAGGCGGCCCAAGGAGTTCGCCCACCCGCTTCTCGTTGATGACCATCCTGCGGTTGTGGCCTTTGCCCACCACCCGCACCGCAATCTTCCGGCAAATGTTGGCGATCTGCCGCTCGAGCTCGCGCACGCCCGCCTCGCGCGTGTAGCCTTGGATGATGGTTTGAATCCCCTTCGAGGTAAAGCGAACCGCCTCTGCGTCTATGCCGCACTCCTGCATCTGTTTCGGCGCCAGAAACTGCAGCGCTATGCGCTCTTTCTCGTACGCCGTGTAGCCTGAAAGCCGCACCACCTCCATACGGTCGTGCAGGGGAAGCGGTATCTCGAACTCGTCGTTGGCCGTCGTAATGAAAAACACTTCCCGCAGGTCCACGTCGACCTCGAGGTAATGATCGCTGAAGGCGTGGTTCTGTTCAGGATCCAGAACCTCGAGCAGCGCCGAGGACGGATCGCCCCGAAAATCCATGCTCATCTTGTCCACTTCATCGAGCATAAACACCGGATTCTTCACACCCCCGCGCACCAAACCTTGAACGATGCGGCCCGGCAACGCGCCCACATACGTGCGCCGATGTCCCCGGATTTCGGCTTCGTCGCGAATTCCCCCCAGAGAAACCCGCACAAACTTGCGTTTCATGGCGCGCGCCACCGATTTGCCCAGCGACGTCTTCCCCACCCCCGGCGGGCCGACCAGACACAAAACCGGGCCTTTCGACCTCTTGTTCAACTTGCGCACCGCCAGAAACTCGAGGATACGCTCCTTCACCTTGACCAGCCCATAGTGGTCTTCATCCAGGACCTTCCGGGCCTCTTTGAGATCAATCACGTCGCGGCTGCGTTTGCTCCAGGGAATATCCGCCAGCCACTCGAGGTAGGTTCGAATGACACCACTCTCGGGACTCATCGAAGGCATCCGCTCGAAACGCGCATACTCGCGCAAAGCCTTCTGATGAACCTCCTTGGGCATGCGCGCCTTGTCAATCTGGTTGCGAAGGCCAGCGAACTCGTCCATGCCTTCGTCGCGGGTGCCCAGCTCCTGCTGAATGGCCTTGAGCTGTTCGTGAAGGTAGTATTCGCGCTGGCCGCGTTCCATCTGGTCCCGCATGCGGTCACGCACCCGCCGCTCGATATCGAGTAAATCGTTCTCGCGCATCAACAACGCCGAGATACGTTCGAGACGCGCCGACGGCTCCAGTTCCTCGAGCAGTTCCTGCCGTTCGGATGCGCCCAACGGAAGATACGCGCAGATCAGATCCCCCAGCATCGCCGGCGACTCGATCCCGTGCAAAGACCCCACCACCTCGGGCGACACACGCTGGCTGGCATGGGCATAATCTTCGAATTGGCCCAAGGTCATGCGCATGTAGGCCACGGTTTCCTCGTCGGCCCCGTCGTCAGGCGCTTCGACCTGCTCGACCTCGGCCTCCTCGTAACCATCTCTGTGGGCCAGACCCAGAAGCCGCCCGCGCGAAAGACCCTCGACCACCACTTTGATGGTGCCGTCGGGCATACGCAGTGTCTGCAAAATGTTGGCCGCGACACCCACACCGTGCAGATCCTCGATCCCGGGCGAATCAACCTCCGGGTCTACTTGTGAACAAAGGAACAGCGGGCGGTCAGAAGCCAAACTCTCGTCGACCGCCGCAACAGAGGCCGGCCGGCCGACCAGCAGCGGCAGTACCATCTGCGGAAACACCACCACATCTTTCAGCGGCAGCAGCGGCAGCAGCCCGGTTTTTTTGACCCGTTTCGTTCGCGTCATTCGAAATACGTCCTCAGTCCTGTACAGGGTATCGTATGCTTGTGATTTCAGATCAAACGCTCGCGCAATGTCAATACCGCGCGGTCGAGCCCCTCCGGGAAAGACGAACCGGAGGAACGCGCGGTCCCTCCGGTCCACAAGCAACCCTCTTGCGCAAGACCCGCAAAGCGCCCGAGTGCCACCTAGGCAGAAGCTGAAGATTCGCCCTTCTCGGGTTCCCCTTCGGCCTCGTGCTCATACACAAGCAAAGGCTCCTCTTTGTGAAGAATCACTCCAGGCGTGATGATGCACTCGCGCACGTCCTTGCGCGAAGGAATCTCGTACATTACATCAAGCATCGCCTGCTCGAGAATGCTCCGCAACCCACGTGCGCCCGTATCTTTTTCGATCGCGTGATCGGCTATTGCATCGATGGTTTCATCGCTGAAACGCAGTTTCACATGCTCCAATTCAAACAGTTTCTCATATTGGCGCACGATGGCGTTCTTCGGCTCCACCAGAATTCGCTTCAAATCGACTTTACTCAATTCGCGCAGCGTCGCAATGATCGGAATCCGGCCGGAAAACTCCGGAATCATGCCAAACTTGATAAGGTCTTCCGGCTCGACCAACTCGAGCAGTTCGCCCATGCTCCGCGCATGGCGTGACCGCACCTGGGCGTTGAAGCCCATCACATTCTCGCGCGTGCGCCGCTCGATAATCTTGTCAAGCGAATTAAATGCACCCCCGCATATAAACAGGATGTTGGTCGTGTCAACCTGAATACATTCCTGCTGGGGATGCTTGCGCCCCCCCTGCGGAGGCACATTGGCCACAGTGCCTTCCAACAGTTTCAGGAGGGCCTGCTGCACACCCTCGCCCGAAACGTCGCGCGTGATCGAAGGGCTGTCACCTTTACGCGCTATCTTGTCGATCTCGTCAATATAAACAATACCCGTTTCCGCGCGAGCAGGATCAAAGTCCGCAGCCTGCAAAAGCTTGAGTATCACATTCTCGACGTCATCGCCCACGTAGCCCGCTTCCGTCAGAGTAGTCGCGTCCACCACCGCAAAGGGCACGTCAAGCATTTTGGCCAGCGTCTGGGCTAGAAGTGTCTTACCGCATCCCGGAGGACCAATCAGAAGCACGTTGGACTTGTGAAGCTCAACACCATCGATCTCGCCACCTGCGAGAATGCGCTTGTAGTGGTTGTGAACCGCCACCGAAAGAATGCGCTTCGACTTATCCTGTCCAACAACATACTGGTCCAGGTAGTTGGCGATCTCGTCGGGACGCGGAACCTTCAAACCCCGCGAAAACCCTTTACGCGCCCGGTCTTCGGCAACAATCTCCGAACACAACTGGACGCACTCATCGCAGATGTTAACCTCAGGGCCGGCAATCAGCTTGCCGACCTCATCGTGACGCTTCCCGCAGAACGAGCAGCTCGGAACGTCACCGCGTGTACGATTTGGAGCCATAAGTACCTCCCTTGGAAACAAGACTACCGACAGCTCTTATAGCATTGTTACCGGATTTTGTCAATAGTTTTCTCGCCCAAGGTGTCCGGAATCGCAGTCTATGCTTTTATTTTCCAGCATATCAGGCTTTTCTGCAAGTTTTGGCCTTGAATTCTACGCCGAAAAACGCTAAAAATCGATAATACTGAACAATATACTAAAGATTTTACGGCGCGTTGGCCCCGCGGCGCAGAATATGGTCGACCAAGCCATACTCCAACGCTTCATCGGCGTCCATGAAGAAATCACGGTCGCTGTCACGGCGAATAGTCTCGATGGGCTGGCCAGTGTGCCGGGCCAGTATGTCATCGATCATTTCACCAACCCGCACGATTTCGCGCGCCTGAATGTCGATGTCGGAGGCCTGGCCTCGGGCGCCGCCCATGGGCTGATGCAGCAAGAACCGCGAATATGGAAGAGCAAACCGTTTTTCCGGCGCCCCGGCGGCCATCAAGAGAGCGCCCATGCTGGCGGCCTGCCCCAGGCAAATGCAGGAAACATCCGGCTTGATGTACTGCATCGTGTCGTATATGGCCAAGCCCGCCGTCACGCTTCCACCTGGAGTATTGATATACAGCTGAATGTCCTTGTCCGGGTCCTCGGACTCGAGAAACAGCAGTTGCGCAATCACGTAGTTGGAAACATGGTCATCAATCGGAAAACCGAGAAAAACGATGCGCTCCTTGAGCATCTTGGAATAGATGTCATACGGGCGCTCGCCGCGGCTCGTATCCTCATAAATCGTGACCGCTTTTAAATCCAGCGGATTTCGTAAGTATTCATGCGTCATTGGCGTCTGCTTGCGCCTCCAACTCTTCTTGTTTGACTTCCGTGTCTTTGATCTGGGCGTTTTCCATAACCACGGCCATGGCCTTGGCCCGATACAACCGCCCCTCGGTCTGGCTCCGGCGATCGCCTTCCTCGAGATACTGCGCCACCGCATCCGACTGCATGCCGCTGCGTTGTGCGATGGTCGCGACCTCCTGTTCAAAATCGTCATCGGTGATTTCGATGGCTTCCACCTCGCCAATCTTGTTCAGGGTAACCATGCGCTTGATGTCCATCTCTGCCGCATCGCGCGCTTCCTTGCGCAACGCATCCTCACGCGCCTCGATATCGGCAGCAGAGCTGCCCGACTGGCGCAACCGAGAAACCTGGTCGCGGTAAATCCCTTCTGCCAGATTGTTGATAAGCCCCGTGGGCATTTCATACGAGCTCGTCTCGATAACTGCCTTAAGCGCACGCGTCTCGGCAATCTGGTTGCTGCGTTCCGAAAGTCCTTCACGCATCTGCTCGGCAACCGAGGTTTTCATCGCGTCGAGACTCTCATAGCCCGCCTGTTTCGCAAATGTGTCATCAAGCTCAGGCATCTTGCGGCGCTTTACTTCATTTACCTTGATAGTAAAATCCGCTTTCTTGCCCCGAAGTTCCGCGTTGGGCGTGTTTTCCGGCAGCGTCACCGCGCACGTAAGCTCCTCACCGGACGAACAGCCAAGAAGAGCCTCCTCAAACTCGGGGAAAAACCGGTGCGTCCCAAGAATATACGGATACCCACTCGCGGAGCCGCCCGCGAACTCATCGCCATCCACGGTTCCCAGAAAATCGATGATCACCTGGTCGCCCTCGGCGGCCTTGCCCTCCTCGACTGTCTCGAACACCGCATACCGCGAACGCATCCGATCGAGCGCTTCGCTGACTTCGTCGTCGTCCACCTCGACGACCGGCCGCTCGACTTTGATGCCCTTATAGTCGCCCAATTCAACCCGTGGGGCCACCTCGAACTTAAACGTGACTGCCAGAGGTTCACCCTCCGGGCGGTCCTTCTGTTCCTCCAGACCGTCAATGTCCGGCATTCCGAGCGGGCGCAGGTCTTCATCCTTGACCAGTTTCTCGAAAGCGGCGCTCACCAGCTTGGCTTCCACCTCACCCTTGACGGCCTTCCCGAATTTCCGCTCGATCAGCTTGCGCGGAGCACGGCCCGGCCGGAAACCGGGCAACTCAGCCTCTTTCTTGAGTTCATCGAACATTTCGGCCGATTTCTGGGTCTCGTTCGCAAACGGAATGGTTACCTTGACCTCGTACGCGCAGTCACCCTTGTAATCGATCTCGAATGCAGGATCCTCAACGAACGAATCCGCGTCCTCTTCCTCCCCCGCTTCCGCAGGCGGACTCGAGGGTTCTTCCTCCGTGCTCACTGCGGGATCGTTCTGTTCCGGTTGCGCGTCGTCTGTCTGATTCTTCTTTTCATCTGCCATGGAATCTACTCTGCCTTTTCGCGTTATCCTTCGGCTTGCACCACGCTTCTGCGCGGCAGGTGGTGGGCGAGGCGGGACTCGAACCCGCACACCTTGCGGCACTGGATCCTAAATCCAGCGCGTCTGCCAATTCCGCCACTCGCCCGACAGAACACCCTCCACGCACCGAAACCATTTCAGGCCTGCCACGCCCTTAGCACACGGCGACCTGCCCAAAGTGGGGCGTCCAATCCGGCAAGAAGAGGGTAGGCTCGACAGCCCAAACGCCGGCGAATCTCCGACGCGGCGAAGTGCCCACCATACAAAACTGAAATCACATACTACCATAATAAAACCAAGACTTTCAATACCTTGGAGTCACGCATGAGTCGCATGAGCCGTTCCGCCAAACCTCCCAGGTTTCACACACAAACACACCGCAGGCCTTTTGCTCCCCCGAAAAAGAAGCGCATTTTGGTATGGTTTTTGTCAACATCCTACCGAATTGTAGTGTGCGAGGAATCATGCTTGCCCAACGGTATACCCATCAGAACCCCCGAAACACGGGGCAATACCATCATTTGCCTGAACAAGGTGCTTTTTGGCATAGCGCTTGCTCCCGCCGGCTCCGTGCATCCGGCAGCGATGGACAAAGCCAGGCCATGACAGTAGCCGCGCGCAGCGTCCTCGTTCGTCAGATGGCGACAACGTCCGTTCCACACGACCTCAATCCGGAGCCGAAAGGAGGGATGACGGCACCTGAACGCAGGCAGCTCCGAGGCCGTGAGGCACCCGAGTCTTGAACATTTTCGGTACGAAGCGCCTGAAAAGGCGAAAGGGAGAACACGCACGATGCGAACCTTTGTGTTATTTGCACTGACCATGGCAGTTCTACTGGCATCAACACCAGCCATTGCGGAGCTGCAAAACATCATTGTGGGCGGCGAG
>SLSB01000236.1 GCA_007130675.1 Candidatus Hydrogenedentota bacterium
GCCCACCATCGGATTTCCTTGAAACACGAAGTTCAGCGGCTGAACCGAAATCAAGCGATCCTCCAGGTGGAACAGCCCGGATATGTCCTTCACGTCGATGCCCAACGGTTGCTGAACAACGGTGCCGCCGGAGACATTCAACGTGGCCCGCGCAACGTCGTCGTGAGAATCCCACGCCCCTGAGACATCCTGAAGCGTGGCCATGATCGTTGGGAGCCCGTTGTCGTGTGGGGTATACGAGAGCGCCCCGCCCCCAGCGTTGGCCTGCGCGCTGATGCGGGGGGCTTCGAGATTACCGGCGAGCGATAGCGTGACCCCGTAAGGTTCGGAAAGCTCGACATCAAGCGCGCCATGGTTCTGGATACGGCCGGTGACCGCCAAGTCAAGAATTTCAGCCAAAGGGAGGCGCGAACTCTGGATGTGAAGGTCAAACTCCGGGGTTTTCTCCTCGAATGAGACAGTGCCCGTGAGTTTTCCAACGCCAATCTGCGCCGATTCCGCCGAGGCCGAGTTCAGGGTCAGGAGATGCGAGATGGTGTTGTACGATGCCAGGATCTCGAGCGAGCCTGTAGCGGGCCCCAGGAAAGGGGGCTGGTCGCGAATCGTAAGATTCTGGAAATCAGCCTCGAGCCAAACCATCAGGCTGTTGTCGGGGTAGGCCGCCACGCGGGCTTTCGGGCGTGCAGCGCCTGTCTCTACAAAACGCTGTGAAGCAGGCAGAAACACGTTGACTTCTTCACTGCTGAGATGACCGGCCTCGAGCTTTGCTTCGAAGTCCAGCGGGGATGCGTACGAAAGACTGGTCTCGATGAGGTTTTCCGGACGGCCATTCAAGTGGCCCGACGCGCTGCCAAGAATGCGGTGCGAACCGGACAGCCGGTATACGTCGAAATCGAGGTTCGTGATCGAGAGTTCCGTATCCCGCACGACGTTTTCAATCTCGAGGGTGCACCCGCGCCCAATCACCCGAAAAGCACCAACAGAAGCCAGCGGAAAAGGGGCCTGGGCGAGGAGAGTTTCCGGGCCGGTATTGAACCAGGTCTCCCCCGGGGGCCTCCGCAAGCGGAACACAGCGTGATCAAGCTCGATGCGGTCAATGTTGACCTCCCCGTAGAAAAGCCCAATGACATCGATGTAGACGTACGTATTGGGGACGCTGATGTTTACAGCTGGGCCGCCCTCGGGGTTCAGGGCAATGCGCAGATCGTCGATGCGAATGCCCCGCAGGCCCGCGGCGGTCACCGAATAAGCGTCCAGTCCAATGCCCAGGCGTGATTCAGCCGCCTCGAGGACACGCTGGCGCACGGATTCCAGGCGGTACTCGACAAACAGCGTGGCCGCCGCAAGCATGCCGCTGCACACGAGCAACGCCACCAGCCAGATACGGGTGTAACGGCCAGCGCGGGTGCTTCGGGTCCCCCAGTCTTTCGCTTGCTTTCTAATCGGAGACTTCTGCCTTCTCTTCCTGCGCGGGTTCGCCGGAGCCTTCGTACCATTGCAACCCTTTAGCTTCCAGAATCGCGTCCGAGAGTCTCGTTACAATCTCGGGATGATCTTTAAGAAAGAGCCGCGTATTTTCTCGGCCTTGCCCAAGGTTTTCACCGTCCAGCGAGAACCACGACCCACTCTTCTGAATCAGTTTCTCGGCGATGGCCAAATCAAGGATGTCGCCTTCCTCGGAGATGCCTTCGTCGAACAGAATCTCGAACTCGGCCGTGCGAAACGGCGGGCTCAGCTTGTTCTTCACGACTTTCGCCCGGACGCGGTTGCCGACATTCTCTTCCTTGTCTTTGACCGACGCGATACGCCGCACATCGACCCGCATCGACGAGTAAAACTTGAGCGCCTGGCCGCCCGTGGTGGTCTCGGGGCTGCCGAACATGACCCCGATCTTCATGCGAATCTGGTTGATGAAGATGACAAGGGTCTTCGAGCGGCTGATCGCCGCCGTAAGCTTGCGCAGCGCCTGCGACATGAGACGGGCCTGCAATCCGACGTGGGCATCGCCCATATCGCCCTCGACTTCGGCCTTGGGCACCATCGCCGCAACGGAATCGACGACGATAATGTCGACAGCATTGCTGCGAACCAGCGCCTCGCAGATTTCCAGGGCTTGCTCGGCCGTGTCGGGCTGAGAAACCAGCAGGTTGTCGACGTCAACGCCGATTTTGGTGGCAAAACTGGGGTCAAGGGCATGCTCCGCGTCGATATAGCAGGCAATGCCGCCGCTGCGCTGGGCGCTCGCCACCGCATGCAAGGCCAACGTCGTTTTTCCCGAAGCCTCCGGCCCAAAAATCTCCACCACACGGCCGCGCGGGAACCCTCCAACTCCTGTGGCGATATCCAGAGAAAGACTGCCGGTGGAAATCGAACGAACCTTCTGAACGAATTGATCGTCGCCCAGTCGAAGCAACGTTCCCCGGCCAAACTGTTTCTCAAGTTGCGCGACGGCGATATCCAGTGCCTTGTTTCGTGCTTCGTTTTCTGTTTTTGCAGCCATGGCGTGCTCCTTCGGGTTTACCTGAACATTTTTTCACCTTCCTTGCGTATCTTGCCACAATAGCGGAGGCTTGTCAAGGGGCAAACCGGAATGGGTCATCATAACGCTTTTGGCCGCGAAGTCCAAACTGCAATTCCCCCGCCATAATTCGCCCGCTATCAATGTGGCGCCCTTGCCGCGAGTTGGATTCTGAAAGTATGGCCCTATGATAGAATGCCGCGAGGCGATGCCGCAGGTTTTCTTGTACACCCGCCTTCTGATGTAATGCGCGGTGGGTGGCTCAGGTCTTTGCGTAAGCAAATGGGCGGTTGGAAACGCAAGCATGGACAAGTATTTCGTGTTCGGTGTGCTTGGCGCAACGCTGGTGCTGTTCGTCTGGAACCGGTGGCGCTACGACATTGTGGCGCTTGTTGCTTTGCTTGTTGTTGCTGTTGCGGGTCTCGTCCCTCCGGACGAAGTGTTTAAGGGTCTGGGCCATCCGGCCGTGGTTACGGTGGCTGCCGTCCTGGTCCTTAGCCGCGGGTTGCTGGATGCGGGCGTCGTAGACACCGTGGCGCGCCGATTGACACGGGTGGGCGATCGGCCTGTTCTTCAAGTGGCGGCACTTACGGGGCTCGTTGCCCTGTCTTCGGGGTTCATGAACAATGTCGGCGCACTGGCCTTGTTTATGCCTGTGGCGGTCTGGATGTCGCGACAGAGCGGCCGATCGCCTTCATTCCTTTTGATGCCGCTTGCCTTCGGTTCGTTGTTGGGTGGCACGCTCACCCTGATCGGAACGCCGGCAAACATCATCATCTCGACCTATCGCAACCAGTCGGAAGCCTTGGCCTTCGGCATGTTTGATTTCCTGCCTGTCGGTGCAGGACTCACCTTGACCGGTCTCGTGTTCATAACCCTTGTCGGTTGGCGCCTCACGCCGCAGCGCGAGAAACCCGATTCACCCGAGGACTTATTCGAAATCGAAGGCTACCTGACAGAACTCCGCGTGCCCGAAGGCTGCAAATTCGCGGGGCGCACGCTACGCGCTTTGACTGGAGCCGTCCAGGAAGATGCCGACATCGTGATCATCGGCCTCGTGCATGCGGGAGACCGCATCGAAATGCCGTCCATGTACCGCATCCTGCGCGAGGACGATATGCTGCTGATCGAGGCCGACTCGGAAAGCTTGAAGACAGTGCTTGATACGACCGGTCTCGAATTGGCTGCCAAAGCCGATAAGGATGCCGAGGATGAGGAGAATCAGGACAAGAAGAACTCGAAGCAGAAAGAGCTTAACCTTGCGGAAGCCATTGTCTCGCCCGATTCACCTCTCGTCGGTCGCAGCGCGGCGACGCTCGATCTGCGTAAGCGCAACAATGTCAACGTTCTTGCGGTGGCCCGCCAAGGACACCGCCTCAAGCAACGGCTAAGCAAGATTCGTTTCGTTGCCGGGGATATTCTGCTTGTACAAGGGGATGAAGACTCGCTGCAATCCGGCCTGAAAGACCTCGGGTGCTTGCCCCTTGCATCTCGCGGCCTGACCATTGGCAAACCACGCAAGGTGCTTCTTGCGGTCGGCATTTTTGGCGTTGCGCTGGCGCTGACGGCGTTCGAAATAATTCCCGCGTCGATGGCCTTAGCTGCCGCCGCGGTTGTCATGGTACTCGTCGGACTCATTGCCCCGGGTAACGTGTACAAGAGCATCGACATGCCCGTTATCATCCTGTTGGCCGCCATGTTGCCCATCGGCCAGGCCATGGAAAACACCGGCGGCTCAAGACTGATAGCAGACGGTCTATTGACCCTGAGCCGTTCAGCGCCCCCCGCCGTGACGATTATCATTCTGATGGGCGCGACCATGCTGCTCTCCAACATCGTCAATAATGCGGCCGCGGCAGTCCTTGCCGCCCCTGTCGCAATTGATATTGCCCAAGGGATGGACGCCTCGGCTGACCCGTTTCTGATGGCGGTGGCTGTTGGCGCTTCGTGCGCGTTTCTCACGCCGATCGGCCATCAATCCAACACTCTGGTCATGGCGCCCGGCGGATATAAGTTCGGGGACTACTGGCGAATGGGGCTTCCTCTGTCCATAGTCGTGGTTGCAACGTCTGTTCCGCTTATCCTGTGGTTTTGGCCGTTGCGGCAATAGGGCCGCCTGCATGTGGGGCTATCCAGCAAATGTGTTGCCGTTAGAGCCCGCGTGCTGTCGGCGCGCGGGAAGTTGAAGAAGAGGGGTATCCCGCGAAGGCACTTCTCTTCCGGTGCGCACTCGATTGTCGGTTACTTGATGCTGATTCTGGGCTTCGGTATGATGGGCGCGTTGGCGTGGGGCAAATACAGACTAGACGAGGGTGAGGGGCATGGGCCTATTGTATGACGGGGATTCTGGCCAGAACCCTTTGGGGTTCTTCAAGCAGTTTCTCGCGCATCCCAAGGAAGTGGGGGCGTTTGCGGCGAGTTCCAAGTATTTGGCAGATACCGTGACGGAGGTGGCGGGTGTTCCCGAGGCCGAGACGGTTGTTGAATTTGGCGCGGGCACAGGCACCATCACGCAAGTGCTGCAAAAAAAACTCCGGGAAGACGCCCTGTTTTTTGCGCTCGAGATCAACCCGGAATTTGTCGAGGCGTTCCGGAACTGCCTGCCGGGCCTCGAGATCGTCGAAGGGTCGGCCGAGGATACGCCTCGATTTTTGCGTGAGCGCGGCCGGGAGACGTGCGACAGCATCGTCTCGGGACTTCCCTGGGCGGCGTTCGACGAACCTCTTCAAGACCGGCTGCTCGGCGCCGCGCTGGATTCGCTGCGGCCGGGGGGGAAGTTCGCCACATACATGTACATCAGCAGCGTCGTGCTGCCTTCGGGGCGGCGATTCAAGAAAAAGCTCGAAAGCCGTTTCTCGAAAGCGGGAAGATCGCGCGTGTGCTGGAAGAATTTGCCACCGGCCATCGTGTATTGGGCTGAAAAGTAGGCCATAGGCGATACGTTTCGAGTTTTCGGCAAGGGGCAACCGTCTCGCCGCACGTTTTCTCACGTAAGCCCGCGTGACGGGCCCCCAGTTCAGGAGAAGGCCATGGGCAAGAAAGTGTTGATGGTGTGGGGCGGGTGGGACGGCCACGAGCCGAAGCAGTGTGTCGAAAAGGTCGCACCGGTCCTCGAAGCTGCCGGATGCGATGTCGAGGTCTGCGATTCGATGGACATATACACCGACGCGCAGAAAATGAACACGCTCGACCTCGTAGTGCCATGCTGGACCATGGGTGAGATCACCTCCGAGCAGGAGCAGGGGTTGCTCGATGCGGTCAGCGGCGGTGTGGGCATTGCAGGATGGCACGGCGGATTGTGCGACTCGTTTCGCAATAATACGGCCTACCAGTTCATGACCGGCGGGCAGTGGGTCGAGCATCCCGGCGGCATTGTCGACTATACGGTGAACATCACACGGCCGGATGACCCGATTGTGGCAGGTTTGGGCGATTTCTCGATGCACTCGGAGTGCTATTACCTGCATGTCGACCCCTCGAACGAAGTGCTCGCTACCACCACCTTCTCGGGGGAGGTGTATCCATGGATCGCGGGCTGCGTGATGCCGGCAGTCTGGAAACGCCGGTATGGCTCGGGCCGCGTATTCTACAGCTCGCTCGGCCATGTGGCGGCCGATTTCGATGTGCCTGAAGTAATAGAGATCACAAAGCGCGGGTGCCTCTGGGCGGCGCGCTGAAGGAGACGGCCATGGAACCGGTACGGGTAGGTCTCATCGGGTGCGGCAATATCTCGGGCATCTATTTCAAGAATGGCCGCGTGTTCAACAGCACCGAAATCGTGGCGTGCGCAGACATCGTGGCCGAGCGCGCACAGGCCAGCGCCGAGGAGTTTGCGATCCCCAAGGCATGCACGGTAGACGACCTGCTTGCTGACCCCGATATCGAGCTGGTGTTGAATCTTACCATCCCCAAAGCGCACGGGCCGCTCGGAATCGCTACGCTCGAAGCGGGCAAATCCCTGTATACCGAAAAACCGCTGGCGGTCACGCGCGAAGAAGGCAAGCGCATGGTGGGATTGGCGAAGGAAAAAGGCGTATTGCTGGGCGCCGCGCCCGACACCTTCTTGGGCGCAGGTCTGCAAACCTGCCGCAAGCTGCTCGACGACGGATGGATCGGCGAGCCGGTAGCCGCCACGGCGTTCATGCAGTGCCACGGCCACGAAAACTGGCATCCCGACCCCGATTTCTACTACCAGCCCGGGGGCGGTCCGATGTTCGACATGGGGCCCTATTACCTCACCGCGCTGGTTTCGCTTATCGGACCGGTCGCTCGTGTGGCCGGTTTGGCACGAAAGGCGTTTCCCGAGCGCCTGATCACAAGTGAGCCCCATTACGGCGAGACCATCCGCGTGAACACCGCGACGCATATCGCGGGCACAATGGATTTCTCGTGCGGGGCGGTGGCCACGATGGTCATGAGCTTTGACGTGTGGGGCCATCATCTGCCCTGCCTCGAGATCCACGGGACCGAAGGGTCGCTGAGCGTGCCCGATCCCAACGGTTTCGGCGGGGTGGTGCAGGTGTGCCGGCCGCGGACCCGCGAATGGGAAACGGTGCCGCTGACCCACCAGTATGCCGAGAATGCGCGAGGCATAGGCCCGGCGGACATGGCCGCCGCATGGCGCACGGGCCGGCGGCACCGCGCGAACGAAGCCTTGGCCTACCATGTGCTCGATGTGATGCACGCCTTTCAGGACTCGAGCGATACCAGCGCGTTTGTGGACGTCGAGAGCACCTGCGAGCGCCCGGCGCCGCTGCCGATGAACCCTTGTCCGGGCGAGATAGACGAATAGACGCTGCCGCATAGCTGAGTTTCGCAACGTTAGAAGGGAGCAAACGATGCCTTCTTGGCCCAAGAGTCTTTCGTTCTGCCTCACGCTGCTGTGCGTTACCGGTCACGCATGGGCCGGGGCGGTGATCACCGGTCCGAGTCCCGCGGGTGGAGCGTATGCTCCCTCGAGCGAGAACTTGCGGGCACGCGAGTGGTTCCAGGATGCCAAGTTCGGCATGTTTGTCGTGTGGGGTGTCTACAGCACGCTCGGGCGCGGCGAATGGGTCATGCACAACGAAAGCATTCCCATCGACGAATACGAGAAACTGCCGTCGCAGTTCAATCCCACCAGTTTCGATCCCGATGCCTGGTGCCGCATCGCCAAGAGCGCGGGCATGCGGTACATCACCTTTACGGCAAAGCATCACGACGGATTTCTCATGTATGACTCGAAACTCAGCGA
The DNA here is from genome assembly GCA_007130675.1 of Candidatus Hydrogenedentota bacterium. Classification (GTDB taxonomy): domain Bacteria; phylum Hydrogenedentota; class Hydrogenedentia; order Hydrogenedentales; family SLHB01; genus UBA2224. The sequence continues at coordinate 7,752 of SLSB01000236.1, forward strand.
CTGGAACGTAGTCGAACGCACCCCCTTGGGCAGGGATGTGCTGGCCGAACTCGCCGATGCATGCCGCCGCCACGGACTTGGCCTGTTCGTCTACTACTCGCTTCTCGACTGGCATCATCCCGACTATTTCCCACGCGGCAGAACCGGCCGGAGAACCGGCCGCCCGGATTCGGGAGAATGGACCCGCTACCTGGATTATATGGACGGACAATTGACCGAACTCCTCACCAATTACGGGCCGGTCACCGGCGTGTGGTTCGATGGGTGGTGGGACAAGCCCGACGCTGACTGGCGCCTGTCGCAAACCTACGGAATTATCCATCGGCTGCAGCCTGCCGCGCTTATCGGAAACAACCATCACGTGAGGCCTTTTCCCGGCGAGGATTTTCAGATGTTCGAGCGGGGGATGCCCGGTGACGCACCCTTCAGCCAGATAGACTATGTCTCGCAATTGCCGCTCGAGACCTGCGAGACCATCAACAAGAGCTGGGGATACACCGCCGAGGATACCGACCACAAGAGCCCGCGCGAATTGTTGCAAATGTTGATTCGTGCGGCCGGGCATAACGCCAATCTGTTGCTCAATGCGTGCATCACACCCGATGGGGCCATTCAGGAGGAACACGCGCAGCGGCTCGCCGTGATGGGTAGATGGCTCGAACAATACGGCGAGACCATCTTTGGCACCCGGGGCGGTCCCGTGCCGCCGCAAAGCTGGGGCGTGACCACCGAGCGCGACGGCACCGTGTATGCGCATGTGCTCAACACCACCGACGAAGTCATTGCACTCCCAGATTTTGGCAGCGACATCGAAAGTATTTCGCTGCTCAATGGCGAGGATATCGCATACGTCCCCTCACCAATCGGAACGCTTATCCTGCTGCCAACCGAAAACCGCGACCCCGTCAGCACCATCGTCGTGATCGAGACGCTCCCGCGGGTTGGCCTCGAGATCGGCGGGAGCGGGCTGCGGTAGCACGTCTGCAATACCCGTCTTGGGTATGTTTTCCGGCTGTCATATCCACAAGTGGCTACAGGTTTCGCCAGCTTTCATGCGGCAATCTCGGCGCATGAATGTGTTTGAATGTTTGCGGCTGGCAGTCCTCTTTTTTCTCCCCGGTTTCGATGTTCCGGGTTTCTGACTGCGCCATCTTGATGATCGGGCCAACGCCCCTGTTACGTATATGGCAGGTTCCACGGGGCGCGGTAATTGCAGTTCACGAGATGATTGGCTTCCGCGTTGTTCATGACCTGCTCGTTTTCGGCGTCCCAGTGGATCTCGCTCCCCGTGCGCAAGGCGAGGTTCCCCAAATTCGACACAGTCGACACGTAGTGGCTAAGATCAACGTCTTGGACTGGGTCCTCGCGCGTCTTCATGCAGTCGAGGAAATTGCGGACGTGTGCCGGGCGCGGGTCGGGACTCTCGGGGTGTTTGACCGCTTCGAGGTTTTCTTTCTTGGGCTCGGGGATGATTTCCCACCCATGGCCGTCGATGATGACCGTGCCCTCGGTGCCGTTGAACAACATGCCATGGGGCCGCCCGCCCGGGCCCAGCCCGCCCAGCACCATCTGTTCGAAAACCAGGGTGTATTCGGGGAACTGGTACACGGACACCTGTGTATCAGGCGTCTCGCTGTTGTCATCGGCGACGTACTTGCCGCCCGAAGAACTCACCCGCAGCGGAATCTGCGGCCCCATCGCCCAAAGGCAGATATTGAGCAGATGCACGCCCCAGTCGGTCATCAGTCCGCCGGCGTAGTCCCAGAACCACCGGAAATTGAAATGGAACCGGTTCGGATTGAACGGGCGTTCGGGGGCCGGGCCAAGCCACAGGTCGTAATCCACCGTCTCGGGCGGTTGACCGTCGGGCGGGTTGCCGATGCCCCCAACCCAGTCGAGGTAGGCCCACGCGCGAACCAGCCGGATTCTGCCCAGTTTGCCCGACTGCACAAACTCGACCGCATCGCGATAGTGATCGCCGCTCCGCCACTGGGTGCCCATCTGAACAACCCTGTTGTTTTCCCGGCAGGCCGTCAGCATGGCCCGGCCTTCCTGGATGTTCTGCCCGAGGGGCTTCTCGACGTAGACATCCTTGCCGGTTTGGCATGCGTACACCGTGGGCAGGGCGTGCCAATGGTCGGGCGTCGCCACCAGCACCGCGTCGATATCATTGCGGTCGATCACCCGGCGGAAATCTCTGACGATGTCGGGTCTGTTGCCGCGCATGCCCTCGACCATTCTCGCGGCTTGGGCAGACTGCGCGTCGTCGACGTCGCACACGATCGGGCACTCGACCTCGGGGTTGATAAAGAAAGTGTGGAGATTATGGCGGCCGATGCCGCCGCAGCCAATAAGCCCCAGACGAATCTTCTCGCTCGCCGGAACCGTTTCCGCCGCATGGGCCCCTTGGGCCAGGATCAGCGGGCCTGCCGAAAGACCGAAAGCAGAAGTCCTCAGAAAATCGCGCCGCGTATGACGTGCCATGGGAAGTCTCCTTGATCCAGAAGGTATTGCCATCAACCATAACACAGTATACCCGGCCGCCCATCAAGCGCAAGAACGCATCCCCCGAGAATTGCCCATCTCAACAGCACGGACCCAGCCCCAGGTACACATGACCACAAAACAACACCGCGCTGAAGAAACGCAACACCAGGGCGACCGGTCCAAAGCCCCTGTCTGCGGCAGACAGGGCTGCCATCGGGACCATACCACGCGGGAGGTGTGCGGCTGGCTGACGTCACGGGTTTTCAGCCCTTGCTGCCTCTTATTCCGTTTCCCAGCCCCTCAGCGTTCTTGATAGATTCGGACAGTGTTGCCGGGGCGTTGCCGCAGGCAATTGCAGCCGCACCTTTCGGTGGCGGGCGAAGCGCGCCCAACGTCAGGCTGCCCGAACTGAGTCAGTCACGATACCGAAACTGTTTGAGCAGATTGCCGCGGCCACGCTCGACCCTGAGCCCGTATTCCGCGCGTTCGCCAACATACCGCCGCTGTGCCTCAGGAACCGTCATACGCCTTCTCTCGGGCGGTCTGCGGGGCAGGGTGGGCTCGGGTTCTTCAGCGGGAAACTTGTCGACGGCCTTTTGGCCCGCGTACAGTCCGGCCACCATGGGAACGCCGCCACCGGCTGCCACGGCCGCTGTTCCCGCGACCTGACGCGTGTTCCGCAGGACCGGGTCCCTGTTCAACTCGATGTTGAGTTTGCTAAGTTCATCGTGTGGCTTGGGTTTCGAGCCGGCCATCCCTTTGTATGTGCTCGTGCCCAGCTCGACCAGGCCCGTGCCTATCCCCTCGAAAATCTTGACACTACCCAGGATCGGAAACCGTTCGTTGCCTTCTCTCAAAGAAGCGAGGGAATGGTGCACCAACGCATGGATGCCCCGGCCTGTCGTCTTAAAGACCTGTAACGCAGGTTCCGGGTGCTTTTCCCAATCCTGGTCCTCGGTTGTCCGAACTCTTTCCGTGGCTAACGCCGTCCCTGCCAAGGCTATGGCCACCAACACCACCAACGAAAACCTTGCCAATGTTTTCATAGGAACCCCACCTCAGTTTGGTCGTTTCCATCCGCATCGCTGCTTCTATCGCGCAAACGTGACTTTAGTGTACCGCAAAATCACCCGAATGCCAAGAATTTACTGCCGCAGGGTGGATTGATGCTTCTGCGAGGGGCACGCGGCTCCCTGTTCCGGGTGCAGGGAGGCAGGTTCTATTGGCCGAACTCCTCGCGCATGCGGTCGCAGTAGTAGCGGACGTTGTCCCATTCAGCGTCGGGCGCGATACGGTGGTCGGGGCACGGGATATAGCCCCCGAGTTCGACAAGGGGTTTGAGGCGCTCGACCTCGGCATCGATAGCGGCGCGGTCGTGCGCGAACACCACCTTGTTCATGCCGCCTACGCCGCGAAGCTCTTTGCCGTATTGCTCCCGCCAGGGGGCGAGGCTGGCATTCCAGGTGCCGACCTCGATGGGGAACATGGTATTCACACCGTTGTTGAACCATGTGGGGATGAGCGCGTCGATGCAGCCGTCGCAATCGAGCGACACAATGTCGATCCCGTGGCTGTTGACAAGTTCCGTGATCCGCTTGTAATGCGGACCAACCTTTTCGTCAAAAACCGAAGGAATGATCAACGGGCCGTTCTTGAAGCAGATGTCTTCCCAGAAATGAGCGAAGTCGAATCTCGCGCCGCTTTCCAGGACCATCTTGACGGCTTGGTAGGACAACTCGGCCCGGGTGTCGATGATCTCGGTGAACAGGGCGTCGTCTTCTGCAAAAAGGTAACTGGCGCCGGTCACACCGAGGATGTTGCGTATCTGTCCGAAAAGACTCCCGCAATGCAGACCGTAGAAATACTCCCGCTCATTTCTCTGGAGAAATTCGAGCCCGCCTTCGGTCCACGCGACCATTTTGCCGTTTACCAGTACTTTGGCCGCCGTGACGCGCTCGGCGTCGAACGCGAACCTGTGTTTGTAGTGCGTTTCCCAGTCGTCGCGGGTTTTCAGGAGGTGGTCGATCTCGGCAGGGATCGAGGTCGCGCCGGGCCGCTCGAGTTCGATGACGCCCCAGGCATTGCGGACCTTCTTGCCGCCGTCGGGCAACTCCTCGATGACCTCGCGCTCAAACTCGGGCTTTAGCCCGGTGTTCGGATGGAAGCAGCAGTAGTAGTTGAAATCGAACCCGAGTTTTTTGCTGATGGCCATGTCGGAGGGGTTGCCGTCACCCCATTTTGCGGCTTCCTCGGCGGTGATGTGCCCTTCGGCTGCCCATTTATCGAGGGTGTCGTCCCAGAACCCGAAATGTAACACCGGCATACGGTCATAGGGCTGGTAATGCAGAATGGCCAGAACGCGCTCACGATGTGTCATGTCATTCTCCCCGGATACGGCCGTAGTCGAGGTTTGCAAGACCGGCTTACTTCAAATCGGGCACAAACTCGACGATATTGCGCCATTCGATGGCCTCGCGATCTTCGTTACTCAAGGAGCATGTCTCGAGAGCCAGCAGGGGGGCCGAACCGTACCGCATCAGCATGGTCGTGCCGACACAGAAGGTAGCGGCGCCGTGGCGGTCGATTTCTCCCTGCATACGCAGCCCGTTGCGACCCATGAACAACGTCAGGTCGTATAGACACGCAGCGCCCGCCAGCGTCGAATCGAGAACATGGCTGAAATTGAGCATAAGAAACCGTTTCTCGGGAAAACGGCGGATGATGTCGTTTACGTCGGCAGTGCTGGCTTGGCGGCCGGGATCAAGAGCGTGGCGGCCGCGCGGGTCCACAAGACGGTAATAGAACGCGGCGCGCATGTCGAGGTCATGGGCCTGAGCAATGAGCTGGACGGTCGCAGAGTCGGTGAGTGCATACCCGTGATAATCGGGGGTAAGCCGAACAACAGGCATACCAAATTCCTCCCGGCATTGACGCAGGTCATCGCGCCATCCGTCATACAGCGGATTCATCAGTGCGCACGGGACGAGGCGGTCCCGGTGCGGGGCGATTTCCCGCACCAGTTCGTGATTGGCTTCGTGTGCATCCTTGTACAGCAGGCCGTTGAGCGTGGCGACAAGGGCCTTGTCGATATTCAGGCGATCCATCTGCTCGAGCAAGGCCCCCGCCGAGCGGTGGGGGAGGGCACGAAACGGCCAGTGGCCTATCCAGGCATTCGCATCGATAATCATATTTTTCTCCTCGCGAGAATACGGAGAAAGTTTTCGCTGTAAAGTTTGGTGCGCTGCTCGTCTGTCAGGTCGGCATCGGCGATTTTGCCGAGTCCGCGGGCCATGCTGCCGTCACAGGCGAACAGGAGACGGTCAATGCCCAGTTCCCGTACGCAGCGCTCGATCATGCCTGCGTCGATGACCGAACCGCTGGTGTCAAGATATACGCTGGGCGCCTCGCGCAACCCTTTGAGCTGGCGCTCCCAATCGCCGCCGCCGCCGATGTGGGCGCAGATCAGCATGGCATCGGGATAGCGTTTGGCCACATCGGCAAAATGCGCACCCGTCGAGATGCGGGGCTGGCTCTCGCGCATTTCCGGCGAGGCCGGGTAGCCCGCGTGCATAAGAATCGGCACCCCAAGTTCGATGCAACGCTCGATGAGCGGAAATTGCACGGGTTCGTTGATGCGGTACTGATTATAGAGTTTGACGCCGACGAGGCCGTGATCAACGACGCAGCGGGTTACCTCGTCCTGCGTTTCCTGGAAAAAACCCGGGTTCACAAAACACATACCCATGATGCGATCCGGGTATTTCTCGACCGATGCGATGATGAGGTCGTTGCGGTGCCGCACCAGTTCGGGGGTGCCATCGCCACTTGTAATCGGGGCCGAGCAGCAAATCTTGTCGACACCGTACAGGTCGAGGCTGCGGACCGTATCGTCGGCCGTCAAGGAGTACGAGCCGTCGATCGTGCAATGGCCGTGACAATCAATGATCATAGGGCGAGTCCTGTCCCTTTCTTAAAGATTTTGAGCAATGGTACGGGTTCCGGCCATCGATATCAATCTTCCTCAACGTCCGGTGCCGAAGGTTGCGGGGTGACTGTGGAACAACAGAATGGGGTGTTCTTCGTGCACGGGGGGAGACGAGCGTGAAGGGTGAGAAGGTGTGTGAATTGGCTCGGAGCGTCACGGATGTGGTATGTATAAGCTCCTTGTAACCAAAGGTGGAGAGAGGTAATGACCGCGGTTCAATTCTTGACCGTTGACCAGGTGCGGGCGGTGCAACGTGATTTTGGCACGCCGGTGTTAGTCTACGACGAGGCGACCCTTGTGCGTCAGGCGCGCGAGGCGCTGGGTTTTCCGAATGCTTTTGGATTGACGGTGCGGTACGCGATGAAAGCGTTGCCTTCGGGGGCTATCCTGAGGCTGTTACACAGCCTCGGGCTGCATATTGATGCCAGCAGCGGCTTCGAGGTCTTGCGCGCCATAAGGGCAGGCATCCCGCCCGAATACATCCAGTTGACGGCTCAGGAATTGCCGGCAGACCTCGATGAATTGGTCACGGCGGGCATTGAATTCAATGCCTGCTCGCTGAACCAGCTTGCCGCTTACGGGCGGGGGTTTCCGGGGACGGCGCTGGGCGTCCGCATCAATCCTGGCTTGGGGTCGGGGCATAACAACCGTACGAACGTGGGGGGGCCATCGTCGAGTTTCGGCATCTGGCACACATACATTCCCGAAGTGCTGGAGACATGCGCGGCGCATGGGTTGCGCGTAACCCGCGTGCACACCCACATTGGTTCAGGGGGCAACCCGGATGTCTGGATGAAATGCGCCCGCCTGTCTCTCGACGCAGCAGCTCAATTTCCGGATGTCACCACGTTGAATCTTGGCGGCGGGTTCAAAGTCGCACGGATGCCTGACGAGACTGGCGTCGATGTGCACGAAATCGGGGCGGTGGTCCGTGATAGTCTGGAGGATTTCGCGGAAGCTTGCGGCAGAAAGCTTCGGCTGGAGATCGAACCCGGGTCGTTTATTGTGGCCAATGCGGGCGCTCTGGTAGCCGGGGTGATGGACGTCGTGGATACCGGCGCCGCCGGGTATCGGTTCATCAAGATTGACGCCGGCATGACCGATGTCTTGCGGCCCGCGATTTACGGCGCGCAGCACCCCATCACACTCGTGCCGGCGACCGACGGCGAGCGCCCGGAACACGAGTACCTTGTTGTGGGACATTGTTGCGAGAGTGGCGATGTATTGACGCCTGCGCCGGGTAACCCCGAGGGGTTGCTGCCGCGAACTCTTCCAGAAGCGCGGCTCGGTGACGCCGTAGTCATCGGAGGAGCCGGGGCCTATTGCAGCGCCATGAGCTGCAAGAATTACAATTCGTTCCCCGAAGCGCCCGAGGTCCTGCTTCGAGAGAACGGCGACATGCAGCTCATCCGCGAGCGCCAGACCCTCGAGCACATGCTCGAAAATGAACTGCTAATCTGACGAATCCGGAACCGGCCGGGGATATTGAAGTTGCAGGTAGCCAATGCCTGCCGTCATGAGTGACGCCGCGATTCCGATGAGCCACCACGGGAGCCCGGCCTGGTCTGTGGTGAGGCGCTCGAATGTCTTGATGGCACTCTCCGGAACCCGCTCGGCGGCAATGAGCACGGCAACGCCGTTGAACACGAAGTGCATGAGTATCCCGTTCCACAGCGAGCGGGTGCGCCACACAATGTACGTGAGCACAACGCCCGTGAGTCCTGTGAGAACGACCCGGTAGATGCTGATGTGAAACAAGCCGAAAAGAAGACCAATCAGCGGAATCAGCGCCCAGGGCGCCAGCCGTTTCTCAAGCCCGGAAAGCATCGCGCCCCGGAACAGCAGTTCTTCGCACACCGCGGGCGACACAGCCACGACCCCGAGCAGCACCAAAATGTTGGCTTCCTGGAGACGCATCGCTTCGAGATACGCCTTTGCCATTTCCTCGGGCATCGGCAACACGCTGCTGTGCCATATGCCCAGTTGAAAGGCAAGCACCAGCCACGACAACCCGATCACTGCCGTGGCAACGGCTCCGTCCAAGCGGAACGAGCGCAAGAAAAAGGTCGAAAGCAAATCCACGCGCACATACCACAGAAGGCCAACAACCGGAAGCCCAATCAACAGCCACTCAGTGATCAGCAGTCCGCTGAGAATGTCTCGCGATTGCACCTGAACGCCAACGTAGAATATCAAGAGCAAAACCAGCGTGTAGAGCGTCAGGGCCATCCCCGGCGTCGGCGTGCTTCTGGGCTGTATGCGAGAACGACGCAACGTAACAGGCAAGCCCTTTTCTTCGGACAAGATAATGTCTTCACGTTGAAACAGCCACGTCGCGCACGCCAGCGAAAGCAGCGCATAGACCGTGGTGCTCAGTAGCACATTGAAGACAGTCTCGGGGGCGACGTCAGCGGTCAACAGCTCGCGAAACAGCAGGCCGATGTTGACGATAGGCACAAATTGGACCGCGGTGGTGAGTTCGAGACCCGGCATGCCCGCCAATCCCGCAGGGATGGTGATTACCAGAAAAAATGGCGTCACATAGTTTTGGGCTTCTTTAAACGTTCGGGCGAGAACGGCTACGGACATCATCAGCGCTGAAACAAACAGGGCAAGCGGGATCAGGAGAAACACCATGAGAATGGCGATACCCAACGGAAACTGAACGGGCGTCCTGTCGGGTCCGACCTGGAGTTTCGTCAGGAGTTCCGACAGATGAAACGTGAACGTCATGGCCATGCTGGCGAGGTTCAGCATCCCGGTTAACATCGAGATACAGAAAACCGTAAGGAACTTCCCGCACACAATCTCGAATTTGGTGGCCGGTGTTGACAAGAGCGTTTCGAAGGTGCCCCGTTCTTTTTCACCGGCCGTCAGGTCCACGGCGGGATAGAAGGCCCCGATGCCCACCATGAGCACCATGATCATAGGCAGGGCCACGGAAAACATGGTCCCCACAATACGAGCGGCCGGTGCAATGTTTGCTTCTTGCACCCTGAGCGGCGTGACGAATTCAAGCGCAATCCCGATGCTGGCAAGACGGTTCTCGAGAAGACGACTCTGGGTAGCGCGCAGTCCTTCACTCACGCGGTGCAGGGCTTCGCGCGAGCGCGCTTCGGTCGAGTCGTACTCGATCACAATCAACAGCGTGCCGCCTTCGCGCAGCACCGCGTCCGCATCTTGTTTCACGACCACGACCGCGTCGATTTCTCCTTTGAGAAGATCGGCCTGGGGCTCGTCGGTTTCCACAATCTGGACCCGCGGGAAGGCTTCAATCCAGCGGGCCACGGTCTGGCCGTATTCCGAGCGAACCGCGACCCGCGAGGTCCATTCCTCGAGCTGCGCCAGATGAAGCATGGCAACTTGAGACGTGATGATCAGCAGCGCCGGATAGAGGACCACGGGGATGCCGATCATCGCAATGAGTGTGCGCTTGTCACGCAGCGTAACCAGCGATTCTTTGCGGAATATGGCGCCGACCGTGCGCAGCTTCATGAGGGCACCGCAATGGCCGCATTGACCATATGCACAAACGCATCGGTCAGATTGCTGCATCCTGTCTTGCGATACAGATCCTCTTTGGTTCCGATAGCGAGGATGTCACCGCGGTGAATCAGTGCGAGCCGGTCACAAAGGATTTCGGCCTCGGTCATGTAATGCGTCGAAAAGATAATGCTGCGGCCCGAGTGCTTCGAATTGCGGATGAAGCTCAAGATGGTTTGGCAGGTCATGATGTCGAGGCCGGTGGTGGGTTCATCCAGAATAAGCACTTCTGGATCATGCAGGAGCACCCGTGCAATCGAGACCTTCTGGCTTTGTCCGGTTGAAAGCGTGTCGCAGCGGCGATCGATGAACTCGTCCATGCCGAGGATTTCGCAAAGCTCTTCGGTCCTTCGGGTGATGCGTTCGCGTGACAGGCCGTGAAGGTTGCCGAAGTAGCGCAACAGCTCTCGGGCTGTCAAGCGGCCATACAACTTCGTGTTGCCCGACAAAAAACCGATGTGTTGCCGCACCGCATCCGGGTTCTGGTCCGTGCGCAGGCCGGCTATCCAACAATAACCCGACGTCGGCGCGATGATGGTGCCCAACATGCGCAGCAGTGTAGTTTTGCCCGCGCCATTGGGGCCCAGCACACCGAAGATCTCCCCTGGATGCACGGTGATGCACGCGCTCTTCACGGCATCCACGGGCCTCGCGCGCGGCGGATAGTAAATCTTCCGAAGCTGTTCAGTCCGGATCATTGTGATTCCCGTACGAAGGCAACCGAATTCTGCGAACGCGTACTTTTAGCACAAACCACGCAGCAACGCCAAATCTGGCTCGCATGCCGGCCGTCAAACCATCGACCATGCATTTCGGATTGCGGCCGGTGCGCGACTTCGCTGCGGATTCTGTATCGGTCTCCGGGCCGAATTAGGCAACCCCAAGCAATTCGCGCGTGAATGCCGCGTTGCGCATGAAATCCGCGTCGCGTTCGCCTAGCACGCGGGTCTCGAGCACGACCCAACCCTTGTATTGAATGCTCTCCATGGCCTCGGCAACCGCATCCATGTCCACTTCGCCCTCGCCAAGATGCCCTTTGTTATCCTTGAAATGGATTTGGCACATGCGCTCGGCCAAAAGGCGGATTTCCTTCGGGACATCGTAGCCGTTGTGGGTCGAGTTGCCGATATCGTAATACACACGGACGGCGTCGTTATTGACGCGCTCGAGAATATCGAGGTTCTGTTCGGCAGACAGCGTGTTTTCGAGCCCGAGAATAACCCCGGCCTCCTCTGCCTTTGGCGACAGGTCTTCGAGAATATCCACGAGCACATCAACATCCTTCTCTTTGAGTGCCCCCGAACCGAAGCGGAGATCGCCCCGTCCGAAGAACGCCAACAGAATCACCTTGGCCCCGAGGTCCTTCGTGCCTGCGATGGTCTGCTCGACCCATCCCGGGGCGCGCGGATCGCTCACCATGGGAAAGTTGTTAAGCAATCCCAATGCTACCGACGAAACCGCTACGCCATGGGTCTTCATGTTTTCCTTATAGGCCTCTCGGCGTTCCTCGTCAGCGATCGCCAGCACGTCACCGGGGTTGCTGTTGTCCGCGGCGGCCGAAATCTCGAGGCCGTCAAGGCCCACGCGGGCGGCCGTCTCAAGACCTTCAGGACCATAGGCATTGAGCGACCAATCGCACGCGCTCAGGCGTATCCTCGGGGGCGCATCCTCTGCCTCTGCGCCGCGCAGCGTCATGCCCGCGGCCGCAAGCCCCAGACTTGTGCTTACCAGAAAATCGCGTCGTGTCGGCTTCATGGCGATGGTATCCTTTCCGGGCCGAGGAGATGGTGCTCCCTTCGCCCCTGACTGCAATCACAATAGCACAGGGCCAGGTAGCGGGCAATTTTGCGCCGCCCGGGTGCGCCCGGTATAGTGTCGGCACCGCGCGTACGCGCAAAGGAATCCAAATCCGATATCGACAACCGAATGAGGGGACCATGCGTAAACCAGTTGCCATGATAACGGGGGCAAGCCGCGGAATTGGCCGCGGCATCGCCATCGAACTCGCCAAACACGGGTATGACATCGTCGGAACCGCGACCAGGCTCACGCCCGAGGATCGCGAAAAAGGGCTGTTCGAGGTCAAAGACAGGGTCGAGTCTTATGCGGTCAATTTCGTGCCCGTGGCCGGGGACATATCAGACCCCGATGCCCGAAAACGTGTGCTTCACGAAGCGTTTTCGGCGTTTGGGCGCATTGACGTGCTGGTCAACAATGCCGGGGTCGGGCTGATTAAGCGGCTCGACATACTCGAGACGACCGAAGAAAGCTATGACCGCGTAATGAACATCAACCTGAAGGGACCTTTCTTCCTGTCTCAGGCCGTAGCCAATCAGATGATACGCCAGGTCAAGCAAGGCACGGAATACGCGCCCAGCATCATCTTCATCACCAGCATATCGAGCCATACCGCCAGCCCGAGCCGTGCCGAGTACTGTGTCAGCAAGGCCGGGCTCAGCATGACCGCACAGAATCTCGCCGTGCGGCTGGCCGAATTCGGGATCAATGTCTACGACATCCGGCCAGGCATCATCTCCACCGATATGACCGCGGCGGTAACCGAAAAATACGACAAGCTGATCGAGGAAGGATTGCTGCTCCAGAAACGGTGGGGAACGCCCGAGGACGTCGGGAAAGCCGTCGCCGCGATTGCAGAGGGCTACTTCGAATACGCGACCGGCGCGGTAATCGAAGTGGGAGGGGGCTTCGGGGTTTTGCGTCTGTAATGCGCACCAGTTCTTGCCCAAAGTAAAGCACGAAAACACGTTGCAACCTGCCCGAATTTTGACTTCGAAACGCAGGAGCGGCTAGAATTGCGCCTTTAATCCAGGCGGATTCGAGCCGCATATGCTAACACTAACGCCGCGGGCGGCGGCTCTGTCTGCCCATGCACACATCCAGGGAGATTCACGTACATGACGGTTCAGGAAGTCCTGCAGACACTTAACAGATTCTGGGCGGAACGGGGCTGCATTCTCTGGCAGCCTTACCACACCGAGGTGGGCGCGGGCACCTCGAACCCGGCCACTTTCCTGCGGGTGCTGGGGCCCGAGCCGTGGTGGGTGGCCTACCCGGAACCGAGCATCCGACCCACCGACGGCCGATACGGCGAGAATCCCAACCGTCTCCAGCACTACTACCAGTATCAGGTGATCCTCAAACCCTCGCCCCCCGATGTGCAGGAGCTGTATCTGAAATCGCTCGAGGCTTTGGGGCTTGACCTTACGAAGCACGACTACCGATTCGTCGAGGACAACTGGCAGAGCCCTTCGCTTGGCGCGTGGGGACTGGGCTGGGAAGCTTGGCTCGACGGCATGGAGATTCTCCAATTCACGTACTTCCAGGAGTGTGGGGGACTGAAGCTCGATGTGCGCGCATGCGAACTTACCTACGGCATCGAGCGCATCGCCATGTACCTGCAAGGCGTCGAAAGCGTGTATGACCTCAAATGGGCGCCCTCGGGCATCACCTACGGAGATATCTTCCACGCTTCCGAAGTCGAATGGTGCACATACAACTTCGAGGCCGCCGACACCGAGAAACTGCTGAGTATCTTCGATCTGTGGGAAGCCGAGGGGGTCCGGTTGCTCGACATGGGCTTGATCATGCCCGCGTATGACCACTGTCTGCGCCTGTCTCACCTGTTCAACCTGCTCGATGCGCGCGGCGCGCTGTCGGTCACCGAACGCGGCCGGTTCCTGCTTCGGTGCAGGGCGATTGCCGAGCGTTGCGCCAAAGGCTTCTTTGAACAGCGCCAAGAAAAGGGATTTCCGTTGTGCCGCCTGCCGCGGCCGGGCGTGGACAGCGAGCAACAGCCGTTGGAGACTCCCGTGGAGACGTTTCGCGAGCGCGACACGCTGTTACTCGAGATCGGTGTAGAGGAACTGCCGCATTCCGACGTGAAAGCCGTGCGCAACCAGGTTTCCGGTCTGATTACGAAACTGTTTGCCGAAGAACGCCTCGAACATGGTCCGGTCACTGTCTGGGTCACGCCCAGGCGTATTGCCATTTGTATTGAAGACTGCGTTTCGCACCAGGAAGACGTGGTCGAGGAGGCCCGCGGGCCCGCAAAAAAGGCCGCGCAAGATGAACACGGCAACTGGACCATGCCCGCCCGAAAATTCGCCGAGGCCAAAGGAGCCAACGTCGAAGACATCTATTTCCAGCAACAGGGCAAGGCCGAATACTGTTTTGTAAAGGTCGAGCGCAAAGGCCGGCATCTTACCGAACTGCTCTCGGGCATCCTGGCGAAGCTTATTTCAGGCGTTCAATTCGCCAAATCCATGGGCTGGGAAGACAGCACCGTGTCCTTCTCGCGCCCGATCCGCTGGCTCTTGGCGCTGCATGGCGAGAACCCCGTGCCGGTGGCCTGGAAGTTTGCCGAGGCGGGCGAATACACTGCCGAGCGGGTCCTGCTGTCCGGAACAGTCTCCCACGGCCACCGCCGCCTTGCCCGAGGTCCTATCGAGGTTCCTGCGGCCGATGCCTATCTCGATGTGATGAGGAAACACTACGTGCTGCCGGTGCGCGAGGAACGCATGGCCGCGCTTCGCACCGAAGCAGAGAAGCTCGCGCAAGCCGAAGGGCTGCAACTCGAAGATGACCCCGAGCTTTTCGAGGAGATTATTGATATTGCCGAATGGCCCGAGCCCATCCTGTGCGCCATTCCCGAAGACGCCCTCGCGCTCCCCGAAGAAATCGTCATCACGCCAATGAAGGTCTACCAGCGGTACATTCCCTTGCGGGATGCCACCGGTGCACTGAGCAAGCACTTTCTGGCCGTTGCCAATGGCCAGCACGATCAAGAAGGCCGCGACACCATCCGCCGCGGCAACGAGCGCGTATTGAATGCCCGCCTGCGGGATGCCCGGTATTTCTGGGATACGGACACAAAGAAACCCCTGCGCGAATTTGCCGAGGGCCTCGCGCGCGTTCTCTTTCACCAGAAACTGGGGTCGGTCGCCGATAAGGTGGCCCGGCTTCACGCGCTGCGTTCAACTTTGAAGAACATGCTTCCTGTCGTGGATGATGTGGATATGCGCCAAGTGCTTGATCTCATGAAGGCCGACCTGACAACCCAGATGGTCTTCGAGTTCGATTCGCTCGAGGGCGTTGTGGGCATGCTCTACGCACGAAAAGAAGGGCTGCCTGAACCTGTCGCGCGCGCCTTATTCGAGCACCGTTTACCCCGCCGCGCCGGTGACGCCCTCCCCGAGACCCCCTTGGGCGTGACGGCCGCCGTGGTGGACCGCATAGATACCCTGGCCGGTTATTTTGGTATTGGCGTCCGTGTCAAGGGCACAAGCGACCCGTTTGGTCTGCGGCGCAATACGCTGGCCCTGCTCTCCATTGTACAGAACCAAGGCCTTGACCTCGACCTCGAACGTGCTTTCCGTGCATCACTCGACATCTACGGGGATGCAATAGACGACCCCGAGGCGGCACTGGCGGCGTTTCTCCAGTTCGCCGAGGACCGGTTGGCGGTGATCACTCGAGAAGAGGGCATTCCCTACGATCACGTCGCGGCGGCTATCGCGTCGCATGGTCGCCGTCCGGTGCAGGTGCGCAATTGCCTCGCCGCCATGGCGCGCTTGAGTGAGCAGCAGATCCAGGATCTTGCCGAGCAGACCAAGCGCTTGGAGCGAATCGCCAAAGAACCCGCGCCGGAAGTCGATCCCGCCCTTCTCGAAGACAACGAAAAGGCCCTATATGCGCTGACCGACGGGCCGATCGATGCCGTGCACAAAGAGGCGGCATCGGGCGAGTTCGATGCCGCCTTTTCGCAGCTTCTCTCATGGTTGCCTACGATTGCA
>SLSB01000031.1 GCA_007130675.1 Candidatus Hydrogenedentota bacterium
CGGCGTCGATGTGGTCGCCTGCCGCGACCGTGCGGCTGGGCCGTTTGCAGACCTGTCCGTTGAGCGTTACCGCGCCGCTCTTAATGGCCTTTTGGATGAACGAGCGCGAGGCGTCTTCGATGCACTCGGCCAGATACACATCGAGCCGGAGTCCCTCGGAGCCGTCCTCGACCACGTCATGATAGGAGTTCTGCGACACGGCGGAATCCCGGCGCAAGGGCCGTATAGGCTTTCTGATACTCGGCGAACCATTTGTCGTATTGCCGGGTGTTGTCGGCAACCGGCTCACAGGTGTCGACCACCTGGATGATCGCGTCGCATGCTTCCTCGACGCTCGCGTAGAGTCCCGTGGCAACCGTCGCCAGAATGGCAGCACCGTAGGCGGGCCCCTCGTCGACGTTGATGGTCGATAGGGGCGCGTCGTTTACATCGGCCTGAATTTGCCGCCAGAAGGGGCTCTTTGCCCCTCCGCCTGAGGCCCGCACCTGCTCGATGGGCACGCCCATCTCACGAATGATCTCGAGGCTGTCGCGCATGGCGTAGGCCACGCCATCGAGGACTGCCCGGCCCATGTGGGTCTTGTCGTGGCGCAGCGAAAGGCCCACGAATGCGCCTTTGGCATACGGATCTTTGTGGGGCGTGCGCTCGCCGGTGAGGTAAGGCAGAAACAGGAGGCCCTCGGCGCCCACAGGCGCCCCCGAGGCCGCTTCGGTGATGTATTCGTAAGGGTCCCGGCCCGTTTCGGCGGCCAGGGTCTTCTCCTCGTCACACAGGGCGTCGCGGTACCAGCGCAACGAGCCGCCCGCGCTCAACACGACGCCCATGACATGCCACTTGCCCGGCACCGAATGACAGAAGGTATGCACCCGGCCCTCGGGATCGAGGCTGACGTCGTCGGCGAAGGCGAAGACCACGCCGCTGGTGCCGACGGTTGAGGAAATGACGCCGGTACGCACGATTCCGCACCCGACGCCTCCGGCGGCTTGGTCGCCGCCGCCCGCCACCACGGGAATGCCCTCGGGCAGGCCGGTGATTGCCGCCGCCTCTTTCGACAGCGTTCCGGTGACGTCGGGGCCTTCGAAGGCCTTCGGCATGAAATCCGCCTGGATATCGAGAAGCGACATCAGGTCGGTATGCCACCTGCGGTTCTTCACGTCGAAGAGCAGGGTGCCCGAGGCGTCGGCAACGTCGGTCGCGAATTCACCGGTAAGCTCGTAGCGCACATAATCTTTGGGCAAGAGCACCTTGCGGACCTTTTCGTACACCTCGGGCTCGTTGTCACGCAGCCAAAGGATCTTCGGGGCGGTGAAGCCGGTCAGCGCGGGGTTGCAGACCATCTCGATGAGTTTCTTTTCGCCGACTTTCTCGGTGATCTGCTCGCATTGTTTTGCGGTACGCTGATCGCACCACAGGATAGCGTTGCGCAGCACCTTGTTGTTGGCATCGAGAAACACGGAGCCGTGCATCTGGCCGGTGAGGCCAAGGCCTTTGACGTCCGCCGCGTTGACCTCGGGCGCGTGCGCAAGCGCGGTAAGCGCGTCGAGAGCCGCGTCTTTCCATGCGGCGGGCGATTGCTCGGCCCAGCCTGGTTTGGGCGTAAGCAACGGATACTCGACCAGCGCCGAAGTCAGAAGCTTGCCTGATTGATCAATGGCGACCGCTTTGGTGCCGCTCGTGCCCACATCAAGACCCAATAGGATACTCATGGCCGTCTCCCCTTGCGCGACTCACGGGTTTGGTGGCGCTGCTATCACTCGAATGCACATGTTTCGATACGGAAAAGGCAGGACCGTTACATCGATCCTGCCTGAGGGTAGTACACATTGGCGGGAAAGCTCAATTATTCGGCTTTTTCCTGCCGGGCTCGTGCAACAGCCTTGGCAAGTTTGCGGCGGCGGCGCTCACTGGGCTTCTCGTAGTGTTTCATCTCTTTCAGCCGCTGCATCAGCCCTTCCTTGTTGCACTTCTTCTTGAACCGGCGGAGTGCCTTTTCAAAGGGCTCGTCTGTCTTGACGCGCACTTTCGTCACTCGGAATCAACCTCCCCTCTCTCGTACGCCCCTTAGTGCGGGCGCCTTTTTCGCCGCCAAGGGAGCATGCAACGCCTGGAAAGCCCATCTTTCACAGGGGTTACGCAGCCTTGGCAACCAGAAAAAGATAATACCAAGCCGCTGCGGGCATGTCAAACCGGCAATCGCCGGCAATCGCCAGAATCGGGTAAGCATCGGTGAAAGCAGAGGCATGACCATATGTCGCGCTCGCCCTCATCATCGCTTCGCCTTTCGCGCCAACGGCGCGGCAACATATCAGCCCAGCCTGAAGGGCTGGGAAAAAGGGAAAAAGCAAGCAAGGGCTGAAAGCCCGTAACATCAGTCCGCCACACATCTCGCCTCGCTATAAAGCGGCCTCCTTGACCGCGCCACTCCTACGACCGGTCTCCCGGTTGTCCCGCACCTTCAGCGCGGTGTGGGGCTTGGGGTCGTATACCTGGGGCTGCTCCGCGCGCGGCCGCGCGTCTTACCCCAGACATTTAATGTTCCCGCACCTTCGGCGCTCCGAAAAACGATGCCTGAGTCGATATGGACTTTCGCCTTCGGCGCTCCGGAAAACACAAGGATCGCGCCCCTCGTTCGTTTGGTATTCGCTATACAAGTGCTCTCTCACCTGCCGGTGTTTCAAAGGGAAGGATTACGCCCCTAAAACCGAAGGGTTTGCGTTACTTTACTTGAACCTACTCGGCGATCGGGGTCAAACAGATTTGAGCCGCGGCATGCACTGGGAGTATCCTATCCCGATGCACGAATTGTCATTTGCACAGCAGATTCTCGAAACCATCCTGCGAGAAACGGCGGGATTCGCTGGCGCACGCGTGACGCGCATAAAGCTGAGAACAGACGAATTCCTCGCGCTGGAACCCGCGAGCCTGCGGTTCTGTCTCGAGAGCATATCGCAGGACACCATCATGGGCGGCGCGGAAATCGAGATCGAGGAAGTCGCCGCACCGGCCGGCTCGGAACGGCCGCTGTTCGGGGCTGGCCTGATCATCGAGGAGATCGAACTGGATGAGCAAGACGGTTAAATTAGAAAAAAAGGTGCAGGCCAAGGGCCACGAAATTGCCTTGGAATTGCGCGAGTTATTTCGCAAGAAAGGCATTTTCGTTGTCAACCTGATCGGTTCGCCGGGCGCGGGCAAGACCAGTCTGCTCGAGGCGCTGGCGCAACATATCGCGGGGCGCGCGGCCGTCATCGAGGGCGATTTGGCCACGGATAACGACAAGCGCCGCATCGAACAGGCTGGGTTGCGCGCCTACCAGATCAACACCGTGGGCGCGTGCCATCTCGACGCCGCCATGGTGCGCGATGCGCTAAAGGAATTTCCCCTTGACGGCATTGGCTTGCTGTTCATTGAAAACGTCGGCAATTTGGTATGCCCGGCCAGTTTCGAAATTGGCGAAGACATCAAAGTGGCGATCGTCTCGACCACGGAAGGCGAAGACAAACCGGCCAAATATCCGAAGGCCATGAAAGTATCCTCGGCCATGGTGGTCACGAAGACGGACCTGCTGCCGTATGTCACCTGCGACGTTGACCGCATGGAGCGTGACGTGCGCGAGATCGTGCCCGGCATGCCTGTGTTTCGCACCGCCGCCACGACAGGGGAAGGCGTCGAGGCATTCCTGCAATGGATCGAGGACCAGGCAGCAGCACGGAAGGCCCAACCGGGCAAATGAGTCATGCGCTATACCGGAGTTGATGGCTGCAGAGGTGGTTGGTGCGTCGTCACCTTGCCCGACGATGGCCTGGGTTCTGTTCGCATCGAACCTGATTTCGAGGCCGTTTGGAAAAACCACAGGGACTCTTCCTGTCTTCTGGTGGATATTCCCATCGGACTGCTTGAATGCATGGAGAATGGCGAAACTGCACGCAGATGCGATGGGCCGGCACGGAGACTCCTTGGGAAAGGCGCCACATCGAGAGTCTTCCCCGCTCCCTGCAGACAGGCCGTGTATGCCAGCAACAAATCGTTGGCGAAGCAGCAGAATATCGAGTACCTGGGAAAGAGCCTCTCGGAGCAAACACTCATGATCGCCCCCAAGATCCGCGAAGTAGACGAATTGCTGCTTCGTGAGGCTGATGCGCGCGCAAAGGTGTTCGAGGTACATCCGGAACTCCTCTTCTACTTTCTTGCTGGCGGGAAAACGTTGCCGCCCAAACGCTCGAAGGCGGGCGAGCAGGCCCGAAAGGAAATCCTCAAGCGCATGGAACCGCGCACGGAAGACCTGCTCAATCAAGCGGCTGCGCTGAGCAAGCAATATGCAGCGCTGGACGACGTGCTGGATGCGCTGGCGTGTGCGGTGACCGCGCTGAAATCCCAATGCTCATTCCAGACTATTCCGGAGAACGTCCCCAAGGATGCGCGCGGGCTTCCTATGCAAATGGTGTATTGGAAACCGTGAAATTGACGGCAGCCAGACAAGACAGGAGGCAAGGCTCGATTTGACATCGCCTGGACCACTCATTACCATACCGCGATTCATCGGTCGCGTCTGCACCATAGGTGCACGTGCACGAAACCGGGAACCAAAGTAAGCGGAGTCGGAATGCATCCCTTTAGAACCCACACATGTGCGGAGTTGGGCAAACAGGACGTTGGAAAACTGGTCAAGCTCTCGGGCTGGGTCCATCGCAAGCGCGACCACGGGGGCGTCATCTTCATTGATGTGCGCGATCATTTTGGTCTGACCCAACTGGTCATCAACCCTGACCAGCCGTTCTTCACCGAGGCCGAGGAGGTGCGTTTCGAGAGCGTGCTCACAATTGTCGGCGAAGTGGTCGCCCGGACCCCGGAGACCGTGAATCCAGACTTAGCCACAGGCGAGATCGAAGTCGTCGTCACCGAGTTTCACGTCGAGTCGCAGGCTGAGCTGCTGCCGTTCCCCGTCAACCAGGATACCGAGTATCCGGAAGAATCGCGCCTGACCTACCGGTTTCTTGATTTGCGGCGTGAACGTATTCACAACAACATTCTGCTGCGTTCGAAGACGGCCCAATTGGTGCGCAAACACCTCACCGAACGCGGATTCGTCGAGTACCACACGCCTATCTTGACCAGTTCCTCGCCTGAAGGCGCGCGCGACTACCTAGTGCCGAGCCGGGTCTATCCGGGGCAGTTCTATGCACTTCCCCAAGCGCCCCAGCAGTTCAAACAGTTGCTCATGGCCTCGGGGTTCGACAAGTACTTCCAGATAGCCGCGTGTTTCCGCGATGAAGACTCGAGAGCCGACCGCAGCCCGGGCGAGTTCTACCAAATCGATATCGAGATGTCGTTCATCACGCAAGACGATCTGTTTGCGGAACTCGAGGCGCTGATGGTGCGCATATTTCGCGAACTTTCACAAAAAACCATCGCCGCCGAGGTGTTTCCCCGCATCCCCTACCGTGAGTGTATGGAACTGTACGGCACCGACAAGCCGGATATCCGCTACGACCTCAAGATGATTGATGCGTCGGATGTGTTTGCGCAAACCGAATTCAAGGTGTTCCGCGGGGCGGTCGAGAAGGGCGGCGCCGTTAAGGTTATCAATGCCAAAGGCGTGGCGGCACAACCCCGGAAATTCTTCGACGACGCCGAGGCCTTCGCCAAGCAGGAAGGCGCGAAAGGACTGGCGTGGATTGCACTTCGCGACGGCGAGATGAAAGGCCCCGTGGCCAAGTTTCTCAGCGATACAGAGAAGCAGTTGCTTGTCAAAGAGACCGGCGCGGAAGAGGGCGACGCGCTGTTTTTCGGTGCGGGTGATCGGACCGAGACCAATGGCCTCATGGGCAAGGTGAGGGTCTATCTAGCCAACGCCTTGGGCATTATCGACAAGAATCTCGTGTCGTTCTGCTGGATTGTCGATTTTCCGATGTTCGAGT
This sequence comes from Candidatus Hydrogenedentota bacterium, assembly GCA_007130675.1. Lineage (GTDB taxonomy): Bacteria > Hydrogenedentota > Hydrogenedentia > Hydrogenedentales > SLHB01 > UBA2224. The sequence continues at coordinate 5,916 of SLSB01000031.1, forward strand.
GGAACGAAGAAGAGAAGAAAGTGGATTTCTCGCACAATCCCTTCTCAATGCCCCAAGGGGGGCTGCACGCGCTCGAAACGCTTGACCCGCTCGATGTGCTCGCGTTCCAATATGATATTGTCTGCAACGGCGTGGAGTTATCGTCGGGCGCCATTCGAAACCACAAACCCGAGATCATGCTCAAGGCCTTCGAGATTGCGGGCCATCCCCGCGAGGTGCTTGAGAACAAGTTTCCCGCGCTCTGGCGCGCATTTCACCACGGTGCGCCTCCCCACGGCGGAATCGCACCCGGATTCGATCGCATTGTCATGCTGCTCGCGGATGAACCCAATATCCGCGAGGTCATCGCGTTTCCTCTCAATCAGCGCGCCCAGGACCTCATGATGAACGCCCCCAGTGAGGTCTCTCAGAAACAACTCGACGAACTGCATCTGAAGATCGTGCATCCCGAACCGCGAGACGATTAGTCGGCAACCAGGGAAGTCCGCCACTTCGGGTAAACGCGAAACAAATACGCACAGTTCAGCATACCCAACGCTATCATGGCGCCCATGAGCGCCAAGTGGTGTTCATTGGGCACGCGGTGCAAGTCTGAGCGCTCGGGATTGCGGGCATCGTAGAACACCGTGAGGGGATATCCCTCGGCCGTAAGCTCTGCGTGCCGGCTTTCGGGCAACGCATTCGGACTCTTTTCGACCGGCCAGAATCCCCTCCACTTCGATGTATATACCGTACCATCCACCAAGTAGCTGTAGAGCAGTTCGATGCGATTCTCGACCACGGGTGCGTTGTAATGCGCTTTGACAACACGCCCATCGAGCACGCGTCCCCCCGTTTGCAGCCACGCCTCTTCGAACTGGCCGCGCAACCACAATACCGCGGTGCCCACCACCGCAGCCAGAAGAACCACCGCGATGCAATCGGGAATACAGAACTGCCTATGGGCCTTTTGGCGAGCAAATCCCATAGCTTACTACCCCCCTCATTACAACAGATATGATTATACGCGCACCGAGACTCATATATCAAGGAGTTTATTTTCCGGAGTGCTCCCCAAGCGCCTGCCGAGACTTCATAGCGGATTTCGCCGTGGGAAACGTCTTGACTGGCTGTTCAAAGGGTCCAATGGCTTCCGGGCAGTATGCCATTGTTCAACGCCAGTGCCATCGCCACATCAGAAACGTGTGGGAGCGGGCCCGCGGTTCTTGGGGCAAGAACGGCGTGTTTACTCGCATTCTTGCAGCATCTTGTATTACACTTCAGATGGCATCCGCCCGCACTGCGGCGCCTCGGCGACGTGGTGCACCGGGACCATGCGGCACAAGGCCAAGCCTTGGGGGAGTACGGATATCCGGACGGCGGAGGCGATTCTTGAGATGAAGTAACCAGCAAGGGGAGTGGTATACACCGAATGGCCAGAATCAACCCACATTACAGCAAATTGGAGGCGGGCTA
>SLSB01000121.1 GCA_007130675.1 Candidatus Hydrogenedentota bacterium
CCGTCGCCAGTTTCGACATCCGCGGCGGCATACTTGCGTGCCAGCATCTCGTAAGCGCTGCCCGTCAAGGCCGCCGCCATGGGACCATACAAAAAGATAAACAGTGGGAAAATGGCCAGGCATACCGCAGTCAAGGCCAGCATCTGGATGGCCAGCCCCAGCGAAAACACGGGGTTTGCCAACACGAGCAGCGCGGCCAGTTTCAAGGTCGCGAAGATGCCGCCCTTTTTCTGCACCAGGGCCGGCATGACGAGGAGCGCCATCAGCGCGGCAAACACCAAACACCATAACGCCAGACCGCTGAGTGCATAACCGAGCCACGCAGCGGTCCCGCGCAACATGTCGGCGTAAAACCACGTGCTCGTGGCCAGACTCGCAACGGCAAACACAAACAGCAGTCCGATCGCTACCGCACGCGCGGCATGCCGGCGGATACCGTGGAAAAAGTCGCTGAGGCTGCCGTCGCGCTCGTCAATGAGAACCTTAACCAAGTGGGCGAGCCCCGCGCTGGTCATGGGAAGCACGATGCCGAACGCCAGCGCGGCCGCGGGGATTCCGATCAGGGTGCGCACTGCTGGATCGCCGCTGAAAAGCCCTGCAACGGCCACCCAGCCGGGCGCCAACAGGGCAAGCGACCAGATCAATCCTGCCACCAAGAACTTACCGAGATGGTCGTAGGTGATCCAGAAGGCCATTTTCATCGCTCGAGCAAGCATGAGGCCAACCCGGCCGCAAGCAGCGCGGCCACCTGTTCAGCAATCAATAGAAGACGCGGACGCGGCTTCTATTCCGCAGTTCCTGGAGCCACCTGGCGTAGCGTTCCTCTGCGGCTTGGGCGCGCAGCCTGGGTTCAATGTGTTGGCGGACATCCTCGAGAGACGCCTTGCCCTCGGACTGGCGTTCTTCCAGCTTGAGGATGTGATAGCCGCCGGGCGTTCGCAGTACCTCGCTGATGCCACCCTGGGAAAGCTCGAAGGCGGCAGATTCCAGCACTTCGACCAAATCGCCTCTGGCAACCCAGCCGATAACGCCCCCGCGTTCCGCGTTGGGGCCCTTCGAGTAAGCCCTCGCTACCTCGCCAAAATCACCGCCTTCTTGCACTTCACGCAGGATTTCGCCCATGCGTGCCTTCACGACCTCCGCCTCGGCATTATCATCCACAGGCAGAAAGATCTGGCGCAGCCGCAGCCGCTCGGGGTGTGTAAATTCGCTTTGGTTGTCCTGATAGTACTGGGCCACGTCGGATTCGGAGACGGCAACCCGCCTTTCGAATTCGTTGAGTTTACGCGCGGCCATGCCCCGCGCCAGAGTTTGCTTGCGCAACCGTACGCGCAGGTCGCCGAGGGTCTCGCCTGCGGCCTCGAGTTCCCGGTTGAATTGGTCAGGGGAATCATACATTCTCCGCAATTCGCGCAACCGTTCATCGACCATTGCTTCCTCGACCTCGAGCCCAGCCCGAAGCGCCTCGCGCAGCAGGAGTTTGGTGTCGATGGCCTGGTCGAGCGCTTCCCGGATCAGCGCATCCGCCGCTTCGTTGAATGCGGCCTCGTTTGGGGCTGTCGACTGAAGCTCGGCCAAACGCGGCACGATCTCCATCATGATCTCGCTTTGGAGAATTGCTTCGGTATCCACCGTCGCCAGGACTTGGTCCACAATCTCAGCGTGGGCGGCCAGACCAGGCGCCATTACCGCCAAAATCGACAGGATTCTCAGTGTACGCACCTTCGGTTCTTCCTCTTGCGTTTGTGGAACGGAAACGCTCGAAGCACTTCCGCGTCTCACATCTACCGTGTGGTCACATCCTATTCTTGCCACAGCGCCGCAGGATAGCACATGCTCTCCGGCTTCGCAAACGGCTGCGGGACCTCTGTCAAGCGGCGGCATTAGAGATGTCCGCCGGCGGGTGCGGCGAGGGCCGCGTGTATCGGGTGGTATTCTGCGGAGAACCTCGGGAGGCAGGTGTGCGGGGCCGAGATCGCGTCACAGACGGGGTGGGTTCTGTGGGGTGCGGTGGAGGCATCCTATTTTGTGCTCGTTCGAGCCCGATTCGGAAGGGGATTTCGAACGCGATCCCGATCCCGATCCCGATTTCGATCCCGATCCCGATCCCGATCCCGATTTCGATCCCGATTTCGATCCCGATCCCGATTTTGAGGGGGATGGGTGGGGTTGGCCACACACATTTTGGCGCTTGCGGAACGTGAGGATAAGGCTGCCGGCGTGTTGCGAGGTGCCTTTATCCAGGGTGAGCGAACCGTGAACCAATGCGGTGGCAAGCCGCCGCTTTCCAAATTCACCGGAACCTTAAGGCATTTTGGGAATCCTTCTTCCCGGACCGTTGGGCAGAGCTGGTGTGTCGCCGAAATGCGGGTCTGCAACACACGTAATGTGCGGAAGAGGCTTAGCCTTTGCCGTGGCCGGGGGCAGCTTCGGACGCGGCGGCGTTCGCGCGGCGTTCGCTCAATTCGCGCCATGTCGTCAGGATGATGCCTTCTTCCTCGACAGTCTTCTTGACGTCTTCGTCGAGCATCACCAGCAGGTCAGCCAGGCGCGTTTCACCCGAGTCCGAGATGTGCTTGAACACCTCGGTGGGCCGCGTGGGGTGAATGATGATCTGGGTTACGCCTGGTTCGACCCGGCGCAACAGGTCGATCATATTCGTCTTCTTTTCCTCGAACGTCGTCCATCCGTACGTATCCGAGAAGAGATCGTCAAGCATTGGCAGGCCCGAGTCCCACACTTGTTTGGCCACTGCGCGGATGGCGGGAAACAGCTCGGCCATGTCGGCATACTCTTCCTGGGCCAACGTCGCATGGCCGCCGGGGATCATGATCGGGATCTGCATTTCCATGCCGACCTTCACATACGCCGCGAAAAACTCCATGGTGGCAAACAGCGTTCCCATGTGGGTGTCGAGATGGGTGATGGGCAGTCCCATGGTCTTGGCGCGGTCAATCTGGGCGCGAATTTCGGCTTCGACCTCCTGGGGGGTGGCGTTTTCGACCACCTGGGCCACGGTTCGCCACAGGCATCCCTCATCGTCAACCAATCCCGGCACGAGGAATTTCCCCGCCACGGGGCCCCATCGGTAGTTTTCCCACTCGGATGTTAGCGTGAGATGCAGGCCGTTGTCGATGTCAGGGTTTTGGGCGCAATACGTTGCGAATTCCGACACCCAGGGGCATGGCATCATGGTGCTCATCGAGGTGAGAAGGCCGTCCTCGAGGGCCTCGATGATGCCCACATTCGCGTCGTGCGACATGCCCGCGTCATCGGCATGGAATATGACAACTTTCGCGCCCGGTTCCCAGCCGAGCAGCTCGGCATAGGTTGGTCCGATGTCGTCATCGGCCAGCACCGCGGCACTGAGCAGGTAGCAGATCGAAATGGGCACCGTGGCAATCGCTCTCATGGCTTCGTTGCTCCTCAGGTGCAGGGCGTTGCAGGGGCGCTCGATACGCGAACACGCCGCTCTTCCCCGGTTTCTATTCGGCCCGTTTCCGGACGCCGGCCTTTGCGAACGCCGAAAGCACGGCCGTCTTCATCTTGGGGCCGGTCTTGTCGCCCGACGCGGCATCGTGCAAGGCGATGTCAATGGCGCCCGGCAGACGTTCGTAGTACCACACCCAAAACGGGTAATAAAACAGTGTCACCGAGGTTGTGCCCTGTGGCGTAGGCCGGTCGCGCTGCCCGCGCCGGCGCATAATGGCCCGCAACAGCTCCTGCCGTCCGATGCGCTCGGCCTCTTGGGCGTCCATGCGCGGCGGAAACGCGGTCTCGGGTTCGGCATCCTGGAATCCGCCGCCAAGCTCGACGATCATAAATGTTCCCGCGTACGCATCTACCGCCAGATGGACCAGCGCATTCTTTCCGCGCCCCGACGCTTCCAACTCGACAAGATAATGGGGCATCCATATCAATTCGAGCCGCGGCAACCCTGCATTGGGTGGGGCACCGCGCGGCCACAGGCGGCTGAGCATCCGGCCGAGCCATCCGAAGCGTTTGTTGTGAAAATGGGCTCTCGCCTGCGCTTCGGTCACCCTGGCCGGGACGGTTTTCATGAACCTTCAGATTTGCGTTTGAGGCTGCGGTAGCCTCGAAAGCCAAGCAGGCCCAGGCTCACGCCAATGCAGAGCAGCACCAGCCCGGCGATGATATTCACGACCATGGCGTGCGGCCGCTCGGCCCAGAACGTTCCTATCAGGACCGGTATCGCGATGAACGTAATAAACCCCCCGAGGACCATCTGGGTCTCGGCGTCGCGATGGCCGTATTGCTTGTGCGCGGTTTCATGGGCGGGAGGATGCTCTTCGCTCATGATTTACCTCCTTGATGCGGTTGCGGTCTAGAGAAACAGATACACCACGAGATGGGGCAGCATGGCCGCGATAGTCCACAGCCGCAAATCGTACCTTAACTTCTTGGCGGGCGCTTCGAGATTGACATAGGCTTCTTTCAATCCCACGAAGACCCACACCGCGGTCGCGGCAAAGAAGGCCACGGCCACAATGCGTGCGGTGGGCATGTAGAATTGGCCCACGAAGGCGTCAATAGGATGAAAGACAGCCCGTAGCGGCGGCCCAAAGACCGCATCGATTGCGCCCGCAATCGCACCTATCAATTGTGTCAGAAGTTCGCCCATGGTTTGCTATCCTTTATGTACGCAGCGTGCGCCAGCGCAGCTACTCCGAAACGCGGTCGTGCAAGACGTGCTGCATTTCCGCATCCTTCATGACATGACCCCACACCAGCCCGCGGATTTTTTCGTCGGGCTCGGGCGGCGTCAACAGGCTCACGATAATGGTGACGATCAGCGAGAACACAAACGACCACCACGCCACAAACAGGAACGGGTTGTCGGACGGGAACAAACCGTCGACGCTGTTCAAAATGGTGGTGAATATGACGCCCAGCACGAGGCCCGCCAAACCGCCCCACTGGGTGGTGCGCCGCCAAATGATGCCCAGCAGCAGGATGGCCAAGGTTGGCCCCTGGAAGATTGACAACGCCGTCTGAATAAACACGTACAGTCCCTCGCGTCTGCCGATGAATTCAGCCAACGCACCGGCCAGCACGATGAAGATCAGCGTGAAGATGCGGCCCATAATGAGCCCGTGGCGTTCACCGAGGTTCTTGCCGGTGATGAGGTGGTACATGCGCCCATACAGGTCGTTGGTCCAGATGGTGGTCGAGCTGTTGAGGTTCGAGTCCACGCTGGACATCAATGCAGCGAAGAATGCCACAAACATAAGCCCCCTGAGCCCCGGCGGGAGCAGGGTCGCGATCATGTAGGGCACGGCCCGTTCGGCGTTGGGCAGGTCGGGCGCCAGAATCAGCGCACACAGGCCCGGAACCGCGACCATAAGCGGAACAAACGACTTCAAGAGGCCGCCAAACAGCATGCCGCCCTTCGCGTCCCATTCCGAGCGCGCGCCCAATGTCCGCTGCACCACCGCCTGGTTGCCGCTCATATAGGCGATGGCCAGCACAATGCCGAGCCCGAAGACGATTCCGGTCCACGGATATGGTTTGTCGGTGTCGTGGGGCAAGAGGACCTTGAGATGGTCGGTGTAGGTCAGCAGCTCGACGATTGCGACATTCTCGACGCCGTCGGCCAGTTCGCCAAGCGAGGACGTGAGGGCCTGTCGCGTCTGTCTGCGCACCTCGTGGCTTTGCAGCTCATGCTCGTTTGGAATGCCCAGCGACTCGAAGCGGATAAGAAACTTGTTGGTGACAATCTCGTGCGGAAGGGCGGCTTCCTTGATGTATTCCACGCGAAATCCAGCATTTTCGAGGTTGGCCTGGACGTCCTCGAACGGGATTTGCTCCTCGGCCTGAATCTCGATGATGGCTCGCGGGTTCAGCTCGTCCATCTGCTCGCGAAGACCTGCCGGGCCGCCCACTTCCCACATGCTCAGCGCAAGCAGGGCAATGCCGCCCACAAACATGAAGACCAGCTGCACCACGTCGACCATAACAACGGCCGACAGGCCGCCAGCGACCGTATAAACACCGCTGATGAAGACCATCAGCCACACCACCGTGTGCGGATTCCAGCCCAGAATGGTGCCGAAGAGCTTGTCGCCGGTGACCCAGAGCATCAGCGACAACATCACGAACAGGAATATTGCCCAGATGGTGCCGTGAATCACCCGGACCCCGGTGTTGTACCGGCGGCCCAGAAACTCGGGGATACTGTAGACGCCCGCGCGCCAGAAATACGGGATGAACACAAAGGCCGCGAACACCATGGCCGGCATTGATCCCATCCAGTCGAAATTGGCCACCGAGATGCCGTCGCTGAACGCACCGCCCGACACGGCCACGAAATCCATTGCCCCGATATCGCTCACCACGATGGACATGCCGATCGCCCAGAATGGTAATGCTTTACCAGCAATGAAAAAATCGCCCGCGTTCTTCACGTACTTGCCGAAGAATGTGCCGAGCAGAAAAACGCCGCCCATGTACATAATAATAATGGTAACGTCAATTCCCGCCAGGCGTGTCCCCACTTGTTCTGCTACATCCGACATGTGTCATCCCCTGATTCGAAGGTGTTTCCGTTGCGCGCCGCCACTCGTCTTTCGAATTGTGTCTGGAAGTATGGCAAATCTTCGCAGAGGACGTCAACCGCCTTTTGGGGGACCTTTTCTGGACGGCACAAGTGGGACGGGTGAGGGCGATGTGCACCAGCCAGTCTGCTGTGGTATTTTACCTGCGGGCTGAAACGGCTGCCAGGGCAAGAGTGAGGTCATAGCACGGTTTTTTGGAGGGTTTTGTGATGAATCGACGCGCATTTCTGCGAAATACCGCGATTGGTGTCGGCAGTTTGGCTGCACTCGGAACCGCGCGAGCGGCCGCACAGACGAGACCGAACGTATTGTGGATCGTTTCCGAGGACGCATCCTGCCATATCGGGTGCTACGGCGAGACGGCCATCAGCACGCCTCATCTCGATGCGTTGGCGGCCGAGGGCGTGCTGTTCGAGAACGCCTTGGTGACCTGCCCGGTGTGTTCGCCGGTGCGGTCGGCATTGGTTACGGGGATGTACCAGACGTCGATCGGGTCGCACAATCACCGCAGCCAGAACGAGGCCCCGAAAGCGGGCGGCAACGTCGCCTATTACGACAGCTACCTGCTGCCCGAGGCGACGCCGTTGGTGAGCGACCTGTTTCGCGCGGCGGGATACTACACCTGCAACGGGGCGAACCCGTCGGCGAACCGGCCGGGCAAGACCGACTACAATTTCCGCACCGAGCATGAGCCGTATGACGGCAGCGATTGGCGCGATGCGCCCGAGGGCACGCCGTTCTTTGCGCAGATCCAGCTTCGCGGGGGCAAGTACCGCCCGAA
>SLSB01000472.1 GCA_007130675.1 Candidatus Hydrogenedentota bacterium
ACCCACCGGATTATCGAGGGAGACGGCTATCGTATCGAGTGCGTGACATATCAGAGCGAACCGGGCTCGCGCGTCACCGCCCATCTGTACCTGCCCGAACCGCTCGAGGGGCCGGTTCCGGCGATCGTCGTAGCATGCGGTCACGGCGGCTCGAAATCCAGCATCTATATCCAATACACCTGCCAGCTTTTCGCCAAGCTCGGCTTCGCGTGTCTCGTCCCCGATACGATCGGCGAAGAAGAGCGCCACAAAGAAGGCAAGATGGGCACGCGGGCGCACGACATGCCCGAATTCGGGCGCGACAGCGATGCACGGCGCGCCTTCACGCGCGAAGAGCTCGGGCGCATGGTGCTGGGCAAGATCGTTTGGGACTTGGTGCGCGGGCTCGATTATCTCGAGACCCGTGACGAGGTCGACGCCGCGCGGCTCGGCATCATCGGCAACTCCATGGGCGGAACCACCACGAGCCTGGCAGTGACAGCCGATACCCGGCCCCGCGCGGCGGTGATCAGCGGCTGGAGCATGTCGGCACAGGGCGCCATCGAGGGCAAAGATTGCTCGCGCATGCCGTATGAAGCCATCGCGCACTCGATGAGTTTCAATGAGTTCAATGCCCTGGTGGCGCCGCATGCCGCGACGCTGCACATCAACGGCGATCGCGACTCGATCATCGACGTGGCCGAGGACGGCCGGGCCGTCGTGCGGCGCACAAGAGCCGCCGTGGCCGGCGCACGCCAAATCCTTGCGGATGCCGGAATCGAGGGCGTTATCGAAACGCATTTCGTCCGCGAGGCCTGCCATCAGCCGTTCATCATCACCCGTCCGGCTGCCGAATGGCTTCAGCTGCATCTCCAGACTGCCGAGGAGCAACGGCCTATTCCCGACGAAATTGTGAAACTGGGCGACTGGGTCGACGCCCACGGCCTGAGACTCGAAAGACTGTACGACACCGAACTGCGCCAGCGGGGTACCCGCGCAATCGATGTCGGGGCAGTCTACCGCACACCCGCCGAGTTGGCCTGTTTTCCGGGACAAACACACCCGGCGCATGAATATACGTGGGAAGGATGGAGGAATCGCCTGACTGGCGGCGAAACAGGGGGCTGAATGCGCATTTTAGTGTAAATGCGGTACAGGCCCGCGGGCAATTTGCCTCGCACCAAGGCAACAAAGTACACTTTTGGGAATAGTCTTGGGGAGTATGCGCATTCGTATCCCGGTTGGAGAAACGCCATATGCCGAAAATCAAGAAGTTTACCGTCATCGCGAAGCTGCCGCCCGAGCTCGAGCCTTTGCGCGAACTCGCGTACAACCTATGGTGGTCGTGGGACCCCGAAGCGATTGACCTGTTCTTCCGTATCGAGCGTGACCGATGGATTAACGTCAAACAAAACCCCGTGCGCCTGTTGGGCGAGGTCTCGCAGGACCGCCTGAATGAGTTGGCGAAGGATGACGGCTATCTTGCCCACCTCGAACGGGTATATACGCGATTCAAAGCCTACCTGGACGCCAACAACTGGCACGAGAAGAACCCCGACGCGCCGAAGGAGTTCCAGGCCGCCTACCTATCGGCCGAATTCGGCCTGCATGAGTCCTTGGCGCTATACTCGGGCGGCCTCGGCGTACTGGCGGGCGACCATCTAAAGGCCGCAAGCGATTTGGGCTTGCCTCTGGTGGGCGTAGGCCTTATGTACCGCGAAGGCTACCTGCAGCAGTATCTCAATGCCGACGGATGGCAGCAGGAGCGCTATCCGCAAAACGATTTCTACAACATGCCCGTTACCCTTCTTCGTGACGACACCGGGAAAAATGTGATCATCGAGGTCGAGTATCCCGATCGGCCTGTCAAGGCCCGCGTCTGGCGCGTGAATGTGGGCCGTGTCCCGCTCTACCTGCTTGATTGCGACTTCGACGAAAACGACCCGGACGACCGCGAGATTACCGCCCGTCTATACGGCGGCGACAATGACATGCGGGTCCGGCAGGAGATTCTCCTGGGCATGGGCGGTGTGACTATGCTGCGCAAGCTGGACATCCACCCAACCGCCTGGCACATGAACGAGGGCCATTCGGCCTTCATGACCCTCCAGCGCATCCAGAACTTGGTGCACGGCGAGGGCCTGACCCTCGAGCACGCGATCGAATCGGTCAAGGCCGCCAGCGTCTTCACCACCCACACCCCCGTGCCGGCGGGCAACGATATGTTCTTGCCCGAGTTGATGGACCACTACTTCTCGAAATACATGCACGATGTGGGCATGAGCCGCGAGCAATTCCTCGGGCTCGGCCGCCAGGACCCCAGCGATCCCCGTGAACCCTTCTGCATGACCGTGCTCGCGCTGAAGCTTTCGGCCTTCGCCAATGGGGTGAGTAAGCTGCACGGCGCTACGGCCCGCGCCATGTGGGCGCGCACCTGGGCGGGCATCCCCGAAGACGAAGTCCCGATCACCTCGATCACCAACGGCATCCACCAGCAGTTTTGGGTCTCGCGCGACCTGGCAGGCCTGTTTGACCGCTATCTCGGTCCCGGCTGGATGACCAACCCGTCGGACCCCGCCGTCTGGAGCCGCATCGACCAGGTGCCCGACCCCGAACTGTGGCGGACCCATGAACGCCGCCGTGAGCGGCTGGTCAACTTTGCCCGGCGCCGCCTGGCCGCACAGCTCAAATCCCGCGGAGCGCCCAATGCCGAAGTTTCAGCCGCTTCCGAAGCTCTTGATCCCGAGGTGCTGACCATCGCGTTTGCCCGGCGTTTCGCCACCTACAAACGCGCCAAGCTGCTCCTGTCAGACCCCGAGCGCTTCACGAGCATCCTTCTGAACGAAGAGCGCCCCGTGCAGATCATTTTCGCAGGGAAAGCACATCCCGCCGACAACCAGGGCAAAGACCTGATCCGCGCGCTCATCCACTTCATGCGCGAGAACGACGTGCGCAACCGTTTCGTCTTTCTCGAGGATTACGACATGAACGTCGCCCGCTACATGGCTCAAGGCGTTGATTGCTGGCTGAACACGCCCCGCAGGCCTCTCGAGGCCTCGGGCACCAGCGGCATGAAGTCGGCCGCAAACGGCGGGCTCAACATCAGCATTCCCGACGGCTGGTGGTGCGAAGCGGAAGATTTGGCTGAAAACGGATGGAGCATCGGCAAGGGCGAATCATACGAAAACCCCGACGAACAAGACATCGTCGAGAGCGAAATGCTCTACGAACTCCTCGAACAGGAGATTATTCCTATGTTTTACGAGCGCGGCAATGACGGGTTGCCGCGCCGATGGGTTACCCGCATGAAAAACGCAATTCGCACCACAAACCCGGTCTTCAACACCCAGCGCATGGTGCAGGAATACGCCGACCGGTTCTATGTGCCCGCAACCAGGCGCCGCATCGACATGCAGGCCAACAAACGCGAACGCTCGAAGAAGCTCGCCGAATGGAAGAAACGCGTGCGCGCCTGCTGGCCCCACGTCCGGTTCACGGCCATAGAAAACGGCCCGCTCAATGACCTGCCGTACGGCTCGGAACTCGAGGTTTCCGCCGACGTGCATCTCGACAGACTATCCACAGACGATGTGACTGTCGAGGTCTATTATGGCTCGGTGGACAGCTACGGCCGCATTCACGAGGGCCGGCATGCCCAGATGCAACTTGACAAGATGATCCACGACGGGGTGTATAGGTTCAAGGGGTCGATTCTCTGCGACAAAACGGGGCAACAAGGCTTCACCGTACGTATCATGCCCGACCATCCCGATCTCGCCCACAAACACGAGACCGCGCTGATTACCTGGGCATAACGGTACCGGAAGCCTTGCTCCTGCCCAGGAATGGGCGGGTGATGTCACACGTCCGGCGCACAGAAGTGCCGGCCAGGGTTCATGCAAAAAGGAGAATAGCATCATGACAGTCAAGCCGCTTCGCGTGGGCGTGGTGGGCACCGGGTTCGGACGCTACCACATGGATGGATTCAGCGAGGTGCCGGGAGTCGAGATTCTCGCCATCTGCGACGTAAACAAAGCAGAAGCTCAAGAGTTCGCCAACAAATACGGTGCGAAATATGTGTTTACCAGCGCGAAGAAAATGTTTTCCATGGACGAGTTGGATGCGGTATCTATCGCATCTCCCAATGCACAGCATCTGCCCATGACCCTGGATGCTCTCCAGAAGGGCAAACATGTGCTCATCGAGAAGCCCATGACCATCAAGCCCAGAGACGCCAAGACCATGGCCGATGCTGCCAAGAAAGCGGGCAAACTGCTTATGGTCGAGCAGTCCCTCCGGTTCCGCCCGGAAGCCCAGATGGTCAAGGCCTATGCCGAACGAGGCGAGTTTGGCAAGATGTATTACGGCCGCTCGACTTGGTACCGCCGGAAAGGGTGGCCGCATCTGCATATGCCGCCCGACGGCACCCTCGGCCGCGGCCTGTGGTTTCTCCAGAAGCGCCATGCGGGGTTCGGCGCGCTCGGCGACATTGGCGTGCATCTTCTCGACCTCGCCTGGTACATCATGGGCACGCCAAAACCCGTTTCGGTATCCGGCCAGCTCTTCCGCCACGTAGCCGTGCCCGAGCTGAAAGCCAAGGGGCTGCCCATCGAGGTCGAAGAAATGGCTGCTGGCATGATCAAGTTTAAGGACGGGCAAGCCATCATGTTCGAAGTCTCGTGGGACACCTACACCAAACCGGCCATGGAATGCTTCCTTATGGGCGACAAAGGCGGCGCAAGCGTGTTCCCCGCCAAGGTCTTCCGCGGAAATGACATCGACGAGACCGTCGATATCGAAACCCACTACAACGGGTTGCCCATCGAAACGCCGTTCAGCCATTTCGTCGACTGCATCCGCGACCGCAGAAAGAAATGCATCGTCCCCGCCGATGAAAACGTCACCCTGATCAAAATGCTCGACGCTCTCGCCCGCTCCGCCAAGTCCGGCAAAGAGATTAAGTTGTAGAGCCGGTTCGACCGCTATACCGAGGAATAGAGCTGCACTCTGGCGTGAGTTGTTACATTTGCATACCTGGAAGTGGAGATCAAGATGCAATGCGGGAGCCTTCGCTAAAGAAGTCCCCGAAGGAGGGTCCCAGTGCTTGAGAGGGCACAAGGGATCCTTAGTGAGATCTCGGGGCAACGCGGGAGACACGCTTGTTTTGAAAGCCGAGGTCTGCAACTGCTTGTTGCGGACGAGTTCCTCAGCAGGTATGATATTTTCTACTTGAAGTGGTTCCCAGTTTGCGCAGTGAATCGGCGCGGCACATTCCTGGAGGGGCAGCATGTCAACTATCGCAGACTTTGAATCTCCCCCGATAAATGAAGTGATTTGCGGTTTGAGCTTCCAAAGAATGGAGCGCTTCACAGCTCCGTTCGTCGGACTTCTCTGGCAAGATTTCAAAGCTCAATACCCGAACTGCGAGGTCCATCCCCCACTAACCCAAGTCTCTGAGCAAGCCACAGCCATGCAGTTGGAATTGGGCCCTATTCCATCCTTTCCACGTATATGGTTGGTGAGCGAAGACGGTACGCGCCTGATCCAGGTTCAGCAAGACCTTATCATACACAATTGGAGACAGGTCGAGTCTTCAACTGTCTATCCAAGATACGAGACAGTCAAAGAGGGCTTTGACGAAGCGCTTTCGAAGTTCCAGGGTTTCATTGCTACCCACGACTTGGGCGACATTGAGCCGAAGCAATACGAACTGAGCTACGTGAACCTGGTTCCAGAAGGACAAGGTTACGAAGGCTTGGAGACAATAGGCGACTTGCTTCCCGATTTCGCGTGGCGCCGAAATGTGTCACGGTTTCTGCCAAACCCATCAAGTATTAACTTTCAAACTGTTCTTGAGTTGCCAGATGGCAATGGTAAAATCAGGGTGAGTATTCAGGATGCCGTGAGAAAATCCGACGCCAAAAGGCTTATTCGGATACTACTAGTGGCTCGGGGCATGCCTCAGTCGAAAAATGTCAGCACAAAGGAAGAGTGGTTCGAATTGGCGCATGAATGGGTAGTTAAAGCGTTTATGGATCTAACAAGTGAAGAGGTCCAGGCGAAGCACTGGAGGAAAAGATAGAATGAACTGTACTTCGGCAATAGACTTGGAAATGGGCACTGCGTCAAGTAACTTCCCAACAAGTGCTCCCGGATTCAATGAGTCACCGTTAAGGCCATGGGCTCTCGTGACCGAGCAAGGCGAGCGCACAATTGGGAGAGAATGGGGCGCAGAAGACTCGACAAGTGGTAGTTTTCTATCCCCCGTTTTTGCCAAGTCGATTGATCTGCTTTTGAAGTTTAAAGAACTGCAACCGAATTGGGATTCCTATGGTGCCATGCCTATCAGTAATGAAGCAATAACGGCGACAAAAGAGCTTTTCGCCTTTCTTCAGAGCAAATTGTACGACCTATCTTCCAGTTTTTTCCAGCCCTACGATCTGGAACCTGTTGCAACGGTCCCGCTTGATGATGGGGGCGTCGGGGTTGAATGGTCGTTTCCAGGTTTTGAAATTGAGGTTTTGATCGGACCTGATTGTAAGTTGGAATATCTTGCTGTTGAAGGTTCAGGGGAGGGCCGCAAATACGCTGAGAGTGACGATGCGAGCAAGGAAGAAATCCTGAGCCTTTTTCTGAAAGCATTCTCCAATTAAGTGCCCATGAATGGGGGCAAAGAAACGATAACTCGGGACGACCTGCTTTACCGGCGGTTTGTGGCTTACCATATCAAGCCCGACGGGAGGTTATCTTCAGCAGTTTTCATGAGAAGAAAGAAGATCGATCCGGCATTGTCTGTAGATTTGGCTCGATTGACTACGCCCCAGAAGACACAGGCGCCATACCCCCACATGGGAGTGGCCGAAATCGCGGCAAGCGTACCTCTTGATATGGGTTTGGCGATAGAGCACAGCCCCGATCTTGAGAACGACAATTACGCTCATTGTCTGATCATCGGACTTGAAAGCAAATCTCAGTGCAGAAGAATGGCCGAGGAATCCAAAATCCTGTTAGAACCCGGCCATATTTGAACGACTGCGCGCAAGAATGCTCGACGCTCTCGCCCGCTCCGCCAAATCCGGCAAAGAGATTAGGTTGTAAGGGCTCGCCACCGGTATACGGCTGAGCGCGGGCATTGCGGTAGCGGTCTGCGGGGCTCGCGGTTTGTCTGTTGGTCTGTTGTCATGTCTTGTCATGTCTTTGCGCACACGCGGAGGATGTGGCACAATGGGCGTGTTTTCGCACGGTAAAACTGCAAAGGGGAGTGCTATGTCCGGGAAACAATCTGGGCGCAAGAAGCCTGGCAAGGTCAAGACAACTATCCAACCCATTACAACCGAGAAAGAGTTGGACGAGTTACTGTCG
>SLSB01000192.1 GCA_007130675.1 Candidatus Hydrogenedentota bacterium
AGCCCATTCAGCCGACGCCCGCAAGGCTTCGGGGGGAATCAGTTCACCAAACATGACGATGTCGGGTTTCATGAGGCCATCACACACGTGACATCGGGGCGGGGAGTCGCCCATCGCCTGGAGATCCAGCGGGCGGGTGTTGCCACAATCCATACAGAAGAGTTTCTGCGCGCTGCCATGATACTCGACCACGGTCTTGCTGCCAGCAGCCTGATGCAGCGCGTCGATATTCTGGGTGACAATCGCCTCGAGATGGCCGTGCTTTTCCAGGGCTGCCAGAGCGTAGTGGGCGGGATTGGGGCCGCAATCGGCGAAGTCCTGGGCGATATCCTTCCAGAAACGCCAGACTTTGGCAGGATTCGCGAGATAGGCATCGATGGTGGCGTATTCCTCGGGAGGATACTTGGCCCAAATGCCGGTGGGACTGCGGAAATCGGGAATCCCGCTCTCGACCGAGACTCCGGCGCCGGTTACCGCGATGGGGCACTGCGCTCGCGAGAGCAGGTCCGCCGCCTTGCTGTAGCAATCGTCCATAGTGCACCTCGACCGCAGTTCTGCGTGGAATTTACGAGACCGGAGCAATCACTTCGAGACCGCCCATATACGGCCGCAACACCTCGGGCACAACCACCGAACCGTCGGCCTGCTGATAGTTCTCGAGCACCGCGATAAGGGTACGGCCCGCAGCCAGCCCCGACCCGTTGAGCGTATGCACAAACTCAGGCTTCTTGCCGCGCCGGACGCGGATGTTGGCGCGCCGCGCTTGAAAATCGGTGCAATTCGAACACGAGCTGATCTCGCGGTAGCAGTTCTGGCCCGGCAGCCAGACCTCGATGTCGTAGGTCTTCGCCGCACAGAACCCCATATCGCCGGTGGACAGCGTGACCACCTGATAGGGCAGGCCCAAGCGCTGCAGAATGACCTCGGCATGGCCGGTCAGGTTCTCGAGTTCGGCCCACGAGGATTCCGGCGCGGTGAATTTGTACAGCTCCACCTTGTCGAACTGGTGTTGCCGGAGCATGCCGCGCGTGTCTTTGCCGTACGAGCCCGCCTCGCTGCGAAAACAGGGCGTGTAGGCCACGCAATTGATCGGCAAAGCCTCTTCTTCGAGGATTTCGCTGCGGTAGATGTTGGTCAGCGGCACCTCGGCCGTCGGTACCAGCCAGAGGTCGCGCCCTTCTACCGTGAAAGCCTCCTCGGCAAATTTGGGCAACTGCCCCGAGCCTTCCATGGTTTCCCCGGACACCAGAAACGGCGGCAGATACTCGGTGTAGCCGTGCTCTCGGGTGTGGGTATCCAGCATGAAACCGATGAGCGCGCGCTCGAGCTGAGCGCCCGCGCCGCGCAACAACGCGAACCGCGCCCCCGAGATCTTGCCCGCCCGTTCGAGGTCGAGAATTCCGAGGTCCGCGCCGAGCTCGACGTGGTCCTTCGGCTCGAAATCAAACTGCGGCGGTTCGCCCCATTGCCGTTCGAGGCGATTGGCCGATTCATCCGGCCCGACGGGAACGGTTTCGTGCGGAATGTTGGGAATCACCAGCAGATGCTGCCGGACGGTTTCGTCGGCTTCGCGGGCCTTCTCCTGAAGCGCTTTCGCCTTCTGACTGACCTCGCGCATCGCTTCAATGGCCTCCGATGCATCTTCTTTGGCCTTCTTCCTGCGAGCGATTTCCTCGGAGGCCCGGTTTTGTTCGGCGCGCAGTTGTTCGGTCTCGTGGATCAACTCGCGGCGCGCCGCATCGGCCTCGAGCAGAGCATCCAAGTCTATGTCCGCGCTGCGGTTAGCCAACGCCAACTTGACTAACTCGGCGTTTTCCCGGATGAACTTCATATCGAGCATCGTGTATCCCTTCTTGTCTACGGCATGTGCGTGTTTTGGAGGTGCGCCGACGAGCGGGCTAACGCATGCTGCGGAACAGGTTCAGCAGCCGATCGAGTTCGTCCAGATCAAAGTACTCGATCTCGATCTTGCCCTTGGTGTCGCCGGAAGTCTTCAGCGCAACTTTGGTGCCCAGTTTGCGGCGCAATTCGTCTTCGATAACCGTCAAATTGGGGTCCTTCGACGCCTTCGGCGTTGGCGTAGCACTATCCTGCGACGCCATCTTCTCGACTTGGCGCACCGACAATCCCTGGCTCACGATCTTCCGGCACGCGGCGATCTGTTTCTGAGGCGATTCCACCGCGAGCAGTGCGCGCGCGTGGCCCATCGTGATACTGCCGTCCGCGACGCGCTCCTGCACCACGTCGGGCAGATTCAGCAAGCGCAGCGTATTGGTCACCGTGACGCGCTTCTTGCCCACTTGGTCGGCCAGCTCTTCCTGGGTCCACCGGAATTCCTCGATGAGCTGCTTGTAGGCATGCGCCAACTCGATGGGATTGAGGTCCTCGCGCTGGATGTTCTCGATAAGCCCAAGCTTGAGCATGTCTGCATCCGAGACCTCGCGGCAGACCGCCGGGATGGTCTCGAGGTCAGCCATCACAGACGCACGCACGCGGCGTTCGCCGCTGACCAGCTCGTAGGTGTCCCCTGCCTTGCGCACGATGACCGGTTCCTGGACACCGTCGCGCCGGATGGACTGGCTTAATTCTTCGAGCCCCTCCTCGCTGAAATGCATGCGGGGCTGCTTCGGGTTGGGTTTCAGCGCCCGGGGATCGAGAAACAGCAAGCGCTGCCCGCCTTCGTCCGCGGACTCGGCGTCCAGTGCGTGGGCAATCCCCCCGCCAGAATTGCCGGAGATCAACGCCCCGAGCCCTTTGCCCAGGCCTTTCTTTTTCTTAACCACGCGATACCACCTCTCGTGCCAGGGCCAGATAGGCCCGTGCGCCCGCCGATTTCAAATCGTAGAAGATGACCGGTTTGCCGAAACTGGGCGCCTCGCTCAACGTCACATTGCGTGGAATAACGGTCTGATAGACCCGTTCTCCCAAGTGGGCGCGCACATCCTCGATCACCTGGTTCGACAAATTCGTGTGCTGGTACATGGTAAGCAAGACACCCTGCAGCTTCAATCGCGGATTGAGATTATCGCGGATGAGTTTCACCGTCTGCAGCAGTTCGCTGAGACCCTCGAGGGCGTAATATTCGCACTGCAGCGTGATAAGAACGCTGTCCGCCGCGCTCAATCCGTTCACCGTCAGCAGGCTCAACGAAGGCGGACAATCAATGAACACGTACTCGTACTGGTCGCGAACCGGCGCCAGGGCCTGCCGCAGGCGGTACTCGCGCTGACCGGCGTCAACCAGCTCGACCTCGGCGCCCACCAACTCCCGGTTCGACGGTATCAAATCGAGATTATCCATCAGCGTGCTCAGGCGCAGTGCATCCGCCGGCGTCCCGTTGACAATAGCGTCGTAGACGGTGTGCTCCAAGCTGGCTTTGTCGATGCCCAGGCCGCTGGTGGCGTTGCCCTGGGGATCGAGGTCGACCAGAAGCACCTTCTTGCCCGCTGCCGCCATGCATGCCGAGAGATTGATGGCGGTCGTCGTCTTTCCCACACCGCCCTTCTGATTGGCAATGGCAATGACGCGCGCCGTACGGCCACGCTCAGGATTGCTGTTCTCATATGCGTTCATATTCGCCTGGAGAAACCTTTGGAATGTGCTTGTTCGCGTTTCCGGCGCCGTGGAACCGCCCCACAGGCTTCCTGCACCACCGCATTCGTCCCTATCTTTATACACCCCAGGGGCTTATGGGCGCTGACCGCATATCCGAACCTGCCCCCCAAGATGGCGTATCATACGGGCGCGCGGTGAGGCAAGTCAATCTCGCGCATCCATGCGCATGCGCGCGCTCGAGCCATCAAACGCCAAACTGGCGAAGATGGTGTTCGAAATGCGCCACGTGCATCCGCGCCCAGGAATCCACGTCCAACATCCCGAAATACACGTGCGGACAGGGCTCGAGTTCTCCCGCCTGCACCATGTGAAGATAGTCTTCAAGAACGGCCTGAAGAGTTTCGAGGTCGCCGTCGGGCATAGATTCGAGGCCCGGAACCTTGATGTTCTTGGGGATACGCAGCAGGCCGCTGAGAAACAAGGGTTTCACAAGGTGACGCGAGAACCATGTGCTCTGGTCCTCGGGGGGGCCGCCACGTCCCATCGAATAACGCAGGACATCCGCCAAGTGTGCATAGAGCTGCTCGCGGGTCATCGAACCCCATTGCGGCTTCGCGCCCTCCGGAATCTGGCGAAGCCGCTCGATGAGTTCATCTGCATAATCGTGATCGAATGACCGCATAATGTCTTTCGTTGCGTCCTTTCCGCGCACGTTGCCGGCCCCCGGAGTACGCTACCGGCCAGCCGCCTCCCGGTGCCGGGTCTTGGTCGGAGCAGCCAGTTTCACAACCAGCAGCTCGAGTGCCAGTGCGCGGTCTACATGCGTGCTACGCAAGAGAATCTCGGTATCCATGCAGAGACTGAACGCCCTGCGAATCCGTTCCGGGCCCAATTTGTGCGCGAGCGGCGTGGTTTTGCGCACAACGTAATTCTTCACCCGTGAAAGGCCCGGCGACTTCACCGCAATCGCATGAGCGGTCTTCAACATCCAGTTCACCGATCCCATGATCTGAAATTCGCTCATCCCCATATCGAGCAAATCGCGCAATGCCCGCACCGCCGCGTGGGTATCCGACGCCGCGATGGCATCCGTCAGCGTCCAGATTTGCTCCTCGGCCACGTCCGCACAGGCAATCTCGACGTCCTCACCCCGAATATCGGTTCTGGCGCCCACAAAATTGCACACCACCTGAATCGCATTGTTCACATCGCCCAAGCGTTTCCCCGCCCGGTCAAACAAGGCATCCACCGCCGCCGACTCGATCTTCTTGTCGCGCAGCTTCACTTCTTCCCGGATCCAGAGCTTGACCTCGCCGTCCTGCAATTGCGGGCACGACACCACGCCCCCCGCCGCATCACAGGCCCGGTAAAACTTGCACCGTTTGTCGATGCTATCGGCTACCAGCAGCAACAACGCGAATTCGCAAGGATTGCCGATATACTTCAACAGAGGCTTGCATGCTGATTCAGCGATATACCGTTCGGCACGCCGCACGACCACGATCCGGCGCTCAGACAAAAAAGGCAGGGTCTCTGCTTCACTGACGATCTCGCCGGGCTCGGTCTCGTCGGCAAAATACGCGCTGTAGGCCATGTCCTTGGCATTGGGATCCAGATACTGCGCCACCACGCGCTCGATTGCCCGTTCGGCCAGCAGAGGTTCGTACGTCGCCTCGCGGGCTCTCGGGGCCTTGTCAGGACAAAACAAGGTCACCGGGCCGGGCGGAGCGTTTTCGATGTGCTGCAGAAATTCCTGAACGTTCACGGCTCACCACGGCTCGATTGTGCGCAGGTAAATGTCGGTGGCAAGCTGCTCCAATGCTTCGGCCACCCCCCGGTTTTCTTCTTCGGAAGGAAACGACCGCACGCTTGGAAGAAAAAACTCCGCATTACCCCGAAGCCGGTCCGAAGATTGTCCGGCGGCGCGGGTGTAGATCGTAGTTTCTCCCACCACTTGGGGATCCTCCCAGAGAACCTCGCCTGTTCGGGCATCCGTCAGCCGCACCCCCGCAGTAACATAACATAGAAACTGGGTGACCTCGTCGTTCTGGTCAAAGGTCAGCCCCAGCCGGTCATAACTCAGGATAATGCCCTCGAGGATGAGGTCCGCCCGCTCTGGCGAGGTCACCTCGAGGCGGGTATCGGCCATGAACTTGCGAATCACCGCATTGGTGAGCGGCGCTTGAAGGTCATATTCTCTACTGAGATTGCGAAACGGCGCGACCGCGATAGCCTGATACCGTTCGTCCAGAGTGCTACGCGTCGAGTAACCGCACCCTGCCATCCATGCGGCAGCTGTCAGCCAAACCAGCGATGCCGCTCTTCTGTTCATTGCTGCGCCATCTGCTCGTCGCGCACCGCTTCGTCAAGCCAGAGCTTGGCATCGGTCGCCGCGGCTGTATCGGGAAACTGCTCGACAATCACCTCATAATACATGCGTGCCGCGGTAAAGCGGCGGCGTCTCTCATAGAACCGCGCGGTATTCAGGCGTTGCCGGGCAATCCTCTCGCGCATTTCCGCGCGCTTCTCGCCCAATGCCTCGGTCCGCTCATCCGCGGGAAAACGCGCTTTGAACTCGTCGATGGCCTCAATAGCCAGCCGGCTCCGGGTTTGGTCGTACTCCGGTGGCAATGCCGCCTTGTAATAGCACATCGCCAACCCATGGCTGGCGTCATCTACCCAGTCAGAACCTGCATAGTCCTCGATAACCCGCTGATATTCGTATGCCGCTTCGACATACTCTTTGAGCCGGAAATGGCACAACCCCACCTTGTATTGCGCTTCCGCCGCTGCCTCCTGAAATGGCTGGTTGTCAATCACCATCGAATACACCTCGATGGCTCGTTTAAACGGCCGGCGGCGGAAAGGCCTCCAGCTTCTGTCGAGACGCCGCTCTCCCAAGTCGAAAAAGTAGTCGCCAATCTCGTACTGTTTAGCGATTACGTCATCATAGAGCATCGTATCGGGATAATTCGCGATGACTTGCTGAAATTCCTGCGCCGCTTCCAAATACTTCCCGCGCCGCATGCTGATTTCTCCGCGCAAGAACTGGTTTCTATCCGCCCACGCGGTATCTCCATAGAACCTGTCAAACTTGTCGGTCTCGCGCAATGCCTGCCTGTATTCCCCCTGTTCCATAAGCGAGCGAGCCGCCTCGACCTGCAGTTCCGGAGTCGGCTGCGGAAGCCTCTTCAGATTGATCCACCGCCCGGTGGCCGGATTCCACACCCATGCCTCCGCGGCGCCTGCCACCAAAAGCAACGCTACTGCAATTACCAGACTGCACGTCCGGACTGAAACCTTGCTCACATCAAGTCCTCCGCCACCTTGCGGGCGTTTCGAGACAAGAAAACCACAGCTTGTTTCTAAACCATTCAAACCCACGCGCATGCGTTTTCCCAACACTGCGCGTATCATGAACCTTCTCGCACAGATACTACCAAGCGCGCAATCCGAACGCAAGAGTTTCGCCTTGAGCGTGCAGAAACCTGTCTCGCCCAGACCCGCGTTGCCACATGCCTGGAAGACCCGGCTCACCGAGCAGGAAGCGCCAGTCCGGCGGGCTCATACCAGTACCTTGACGCAACAGAAACTGGCCCGCGCCTCAACCTGCATACCCATTCGGATGCGCCTGGTGCCAGCGCCAGGCGTCTTCGACTACAACCCGAATATCGCGTTTGTGGGGACGCCAGCCCAGCACCTGAGCCGCTTTTTCGGATGAAGCGACCAGCGTATCGGCATCCCCCGGCCGCCGCCCGGCAATTTC
>SLSB01000335.1 GCA_007130675.1 Candidatus Hydrogenedentota bacterium
GCGTCCTGCGGGAAACGGCTCATCCTCGAGCACCTGCCGGCTGTTCACCGCGGGCCGTCCCGCCTGGAGAAGCATCTCGTGGGTTTCGGAATATCCCAGCCACGTGCCGAACAGCGATTCGTTCTTGCGCCAAAGCACTTCGCCGCTGCGAATATCAAGCGCCAACAGTTCGGGGGCTGCGACGTCTTCTCCGCGGCGCTCGAGCAGATTCAACGCACCCTCGGTAAGCCGATCCATCAGGTACAGCCGCCCGCCGCCGGCAGCGATGGCGTTATGCCGGAACCCGAAATGCGCTTGCCGCGACCAATGCACCTCGCCGGTCCGGCGGTCCATGACGACGATCCGCCCGCTCGAGGTAGCGTTCCACGAGCGATTGTGCCCCGGCCGCCGGCTATCGAAGAATTGCACATCCACGCCCCCGATAAGCAGGTCTTCCCAAATGCTGACAAATCCCCAACGGGCGTGCTCGTTGCCGTCGTCCGCGGACGCCACGGCAAACGTGGCCAGCGTCTCGCCGGTGTCGGGATCAAGCCGGAGACAAGCATCTTCATGAATCACGTACACACTGTCTTCATGTGACGCGTACGGCGCGCCCACGTGGTCCGCGCCGGGCTGATGGCTGGTCGTGTCATAGGGCAGGCCAATGCCGGGCAGTGATTTCCGCCACAGCAGCCGACCCGTGTAGGCGTCGCGCGCGTTAAGCACATCCGGCCCCAGGATAAACAAGCGGCCGCCGACCACCTGCGGAATGGGGCCGCGTCCGTGACGGGGCAATATGTGCTCGTTGCCTGGACCGCCGAACCACAGCAGACCCAACGGCCCGCGCAGATCATCACGCGACACGACGGTATTCGCGGCATTCGCGTTGTGATGCGTCCAACTGCCCGCGCCGGGCAAAGCGCCGGCCCGCGTCAGCAGCGTCATGTTTTCCTCTTGGACAAGATCGGCGTTTTCCAGACCGGCTTCACGCATCCATGCCTCGAGTTGCTCCAAATCTGGGGCGTCCGGCGAAGGCAATCCGGCCGTTCCCCCATAGGGCCGCAACGAATGAAACAGCTTTTCGACAACGGTTGCGCCCGGCCCTGCCCCAAGCGCGCCGGCATCTCCAATCACCGCGGCTTTGAGCAGATACGGCGGCAATGCGGCCGAGATCACGTCACCGCCATGCACGGCCACGCGCTCGCCGTACAGCCCGGCGTCGTCGAGATTGCGCCGAAGCGCCTCGACCTTCGACTCATCGGGCTCGATAACGATGATGTCCAGCTCGGATTGGCGCAGCAATTCGCCCAGCGCCTCGCCGCCGCCGATGCCCGCAAGCAATGCATAACCGCTCGAGGTGTCCACTCGTTCCAAAACAGCCGCAACCCGCGCCGCCCATTCGTCGTCCCCCGGTGCATCCTTGAGCGTTTCCGGGGTGGCCTCTAAAAGATACTCCGTAACGTCCCGGCCTTCCGGACCAAAGCAGTAGATGCGCCCCTGCTCGGTCACCACCACCAGCCGGTGATCGGCAGCCAGCATGTTCCAGATATCGCCTTCAACACCGCCAATAGAAGACACTTGGGCCGTATGGCCGCCGTTGGGCACGTCGATAGCCAACACTTCGCCGTCGGGACCGGTTCCGTAGATGCGCTCGCCGGCCTGAATAAAGACGCGCTCGACCTCGGCGTCGAGTTCGGCGGTCCACAGCTCGCGCAGGGGGTAGTAATCCGCCGTGCGTCCGCGCCCGCACGGTTCGCTCTCCCGGATCTCGTCCATAGGCTCATGGGCGTGCATCATCAGTGTGCCATCCGCGGCGCCCAGCAACCCTTCGGCGTTCGCGATGGCGATGTCGATCAGCGGCCACCGCTCGAGCTCGAGCGTTCGCCCCGGCTGAATGATGTTCCCGGCCAACGCCGGCGTGCGCACCTGGAGCATAAGCTCGCCGTCAGACACACGGCCCGTCTCACCCGTAACGTGGAAATAGCCGCCCTTGGCCATGACCGCATAGCCGCCTTGACCGCCCCATCCCCGTCCAAACTGACGCGATGCAATGTCGAGATAGAGGAACTCGCCGGTATCCCGCCGGTATCCCGCGGGCCTTGACCGGCCATTGGGCACAATCAGCCGATCGTCGGTGGCCACAAGATAACCCTGTGGCGCCGCGCCGGAGAACGAGCCGCCCGCATGAGGCTGGTCGACAAACGCCGACCCGCTGGTGCTGTTGGTCCAGACCGTAGCCCCGGTTTCCGCGTCCAGCGCATGGATGAAGACGCCCATGGACGGCCAGATCCCGGCGGCGTAGTACACGATCCCATCTTTCAACACGGGTCCGCCTCGCGCCGGCCACGTGTCGATAAGGCGCCCGTTGCCCAGAATCCGGCGCGCGGCGGGACCGCCCCGATGTTTCCAGATTAGCTCGCCCGTGTCCGCGTCAAGACAATACAGACAACCGTCGTCCGAAGCCGCATAGACGCGTCCTGCGGCGGCGGCCGGCGCAAAACGAACCGGACCATCCGTATAGAACCGCCAGCGCTCGGCGCCGGTCTGCAGGTCATGCGCGGTCACGCTGTCGCGCACCATGGATGGCGTGATCAGCATTCCGCCGTAAGCGATGGGCTCGTACGAGCCGTCGAAAGCGAGCTTATCTCCGTCGTCATCCTGTTGCGGCCACGCTCTCCTGGGGGAGGGCAACTCCCGCACCCAGTGCAAATGCAGCTCGCGAGGCAGTTCATGCGGGCTGGCGGCGGTACGGCCCGCGTCAAACCGCCACATGGGCCAATCCGCCCGCTCCTCCGCATCATCCGCAAAGGCTGTCGAGCCAATGCTCAGTACCAGGCAAGCACCGGCAAACAGAACCCCTGCCAAAGCTCTTCGCATGCAATAACACCGTCTCATCACGCCACCATCTCTCCTTTAGAACTTCTGACTGCGCCACACGAAACTCGACCATGCCACCTCATCCGACGTCAAGTCAAACTTCAAAGAGCGCGCCGCACGCCCTTCAACGCCAACCCTGAATGGGTTGAATCCACTCACGCAAGAACGTTTATGTAAAACTCGGACGCCTGCCAGTGAAGAGCTGTGAAATATCCGGTTTACACCCATGGCCATTCAAATTGGACCCCTGTTCGGGGTCCCTGCGAAACGGAAGCGCCAACCAGGGCGTTGCGTCAAGTAATCGCGCATGGCGAGCCCAAAAGATTGAACTGCAGAAGACTTATGGAGGTGGCATAAACATCTTGCATAGATGCCAAGATTCATTCGGGTAGTAGCCCAAGGAAATTGGGCGTTGTTTACGTGGGGAACCGCGTTTTCAGACACGAATCCGCAGGCAAATCAAGCATGCATGAGGCCTATTTTGTCAGCTGGTTCTCCACCGGTTCCACGGTCGCTTTGTGCCGCTCCACCATGGCGCGGATTTCGGCGATAATGTCTGGATGCTCCTCTGCGATGTCCTTGCGTTCGGCAGGGTCGATTTCTACGTTGTACAATTCGGGGACTTCGTGCTCAGTGCGCTCGCGGCCGCTGCCGTAGGCGCCTTGTGTGATGAAGTGCGCCTTGTACGCGCCGCGGCGCGCGGCGTACACCTGCTCGCCGCGGTAGTAGATGAAACTGTCGCGCGGGCTGGACGCTTCGTTTAACAGCACCGGCGACAGGTCGTAGCCGTCATAGACCCGGTCGTCCGGGAGCGATACACCCGCGAGCGCGGCGAACGTTGGCAGCATGTCCAACGCCGTGCCCATATCCATCACCACGCCCGGCTGAATCGTCCCGGGCCACCAGAAAATCGTGGGTACGCGTACCCCGCCTTCCCAGGTCGTGCCCTTTCCGCCGCGGAACGGTCCGGGCAACCCCGCGTGCGTCGTAAACAAGAGGTTCCAAGGGCCGTTGTCCGAGGTGAACAGCACAAGCGTGTTGTCGGCCAACTCCAGTTCGCGCAGCGTGTCCATGATCCGTCCCGCCGACCAGTCGATTTCCTCGATGACGTCGCCGTAGCGCCCCGCACGGGAAACGTCCTCGAACGCGTCCGACCGGAACAGCGGTACGTGCGGCATGCTGTGCGCGAGATACGCGAAAAACGGACGGTCCCGGTTTGCTTTGATGAAGTTGACGGTCTCTTCGGTGAATCGCCGCGTTATCGTGGTTTGGTCCGCCGGTTGTTCGATTATCTCGGTATCGCGCATCAGAGGCACGTTAAAGTACTCGACGCGCGGATTCTTGTTCATGGCTATGTAGTCGCCCTCCCGCGTGCGCGCCATGTCGTTCGAGTACGGGATGCCGTAGTACGAGTCGAAACCATGCTCGGTCGGCAGAAACTCGGGGAGGTGGCCCAAGTGCCATTTGCCGATACACGCCGTCGCGTAGCCCACCTGCTTCAAGGCGCCCGCGATGGTCAGTTCGGACTGGGGCAACCCGCCGTTGGAATTGGGGAACAACACGCGCCGCCGATCCGACGCCATACCACTGCGCACAGGATAGCGCCCGGTCATCAGGCCGGCCCGGCTCGGCGTGCACACCGATGCGGCCACATAAAACGACGTCCATTTCTGGCCTTCCGCCGCCATTCGGTCCAGGTTCGGCGTGCGTATCGTCGGGTGTCCGAACACGCCGATATCGCCCCAGCCCATGTCGTCGGTGAAAATGACGACAATATTCGGCGGGCGGTGTGCGTCCCGGTTAGCCATTGCGGTTCTGGCGTAAGGCTGTAAGGCCAACCCCGCCGCGCCCGCAAGCGCGCACCGCAAGAATTGCCGCCGTGATCCCGTGAATGCCATCGCTTGTTCCTCCCGGTAAACGTGCCGCTGCCGCATTGTCCCGGCGTGTCCTGGTTCAGCCGGAATCGGACAATCGGTGTCTCCTGCTTGGCGCCACTTCACCCTGCAACCGTCACGTTACACCGCGACGGGGAGTTGATTCCACTCTCTGCCCTGCCTCCGCTGCGCCCGGGCTTCCGCAAGCGCTTACAGACATGCAACCATCGATATGCCTTTTCGAGTCTCGCGTGATATCCTGAGCGCATGGGACGAATCGCGAGACGTGTGGGGCCCGGTGCGGCGCAACATGTGACCCAGGCCGGAAAGAACCGGCAGGAAATCTTGACCTCTGGGCGAAGTCCCGCGCCCGTTCATCGAGACAAAACACCACGTCTCTGACACGTCGCAAAACGAAAGGCAAAACCGTGAAAACGAGAGTTAACCGCCGGACATTTCTGAAAACCTCGGCAGGCGCCGCCGCAACGTTCGGGGCGTTGACCCGCGCGCGAAGCGCCAACGCGAATGGTCGCCTCCTCATTGTGGACAACGGCGAGGCGGCGGCGGTGGTCGTGACGGCCGGCAACCCGCGGCCCGTGGCCGAGTACGCCGCCATGGAATTGGCCGGGCACGTCGAGAAAATCTCGGGCGTCCGGCTTCCGGTTGCGCGCGAGCCCGAGATTCCCGAGGGCTACGCCACGCGACTGTTCATCGGGATGACAAACGCGGCGCACGAGATGGGAATTGACGCCGACGCTCTCAAGCCGGAGGAGTTCGTGATGCGATCGGCAGGGTCCGATCTCTACATCGTTGGCGCCGAAGACGACGCCAACCCGCTCAATCCGCGCAATTCAAAGTGCGGGACGCTTTTCGGCGTCTATGAGCTCCTCGAGCAGTTCGGCGTGCGCTGGTTATGGCCGGGAGAGTTGGGAACCTTTACGCCTTCCGCCGACACCCTCGTGATCGATGCCGTCGACGAGTCCATCGCGCCCCGGCTGGCTTTTCGCGAGATCGCCTGGGGCCGGCTCCGCTCGGCGGCCATTCAACAAGACGAGCCCTCACTTTCTGAAGCCGAAGAAATTCTGGGCTTCTCACGCAATGGTCTGGTCCGATATGGACACGACCTGCAAGACTACCTGAGGCGGCATCGAATGGGCGGGATGGACCGCAAACCCCCGACCGCGCATCGTTTCAGCGGCTGGTGGGAAGAATACGGCGAAGAGCACCCCGAATGGTTCATGATGCACGAGGACGGAACCCGCGGCCGTCCCGAAGGGTGGTCCGCACGGCACATGCCCATCTGTGTAAGCAATCCCGCCCTGCACCAACACCTCGTTGACGAACTGTGGGACGGCCAGCGCCCCATTCGGCTCGGAGAGGTGGATGCCAAATACGTGTGTCAATGCGAGGCCTGCCGCGCGTGGGACGGCCCACAGGACGAGTCGCCTCCCTGGTTCGCGGCCGGGTTCTGGGAGCCCACGATGGCCTCGGACCGCTACGCGCGTTTCTGGAAAACCATCCAGGCCATGGCCGAAGCACGCAACCCAGGAACATTGGTCACCACCTACATGTACTACAATTATTTCCCGGCTCCCGCCGGCGAAATCACGCTCAACGAAAACATCTATGGCGAATTTGTGCAATGGGGATTCGCACCGGGTCATCGCGGCGAAGGCTCGCTTCGCGGCGGTACGCGCGGCGACAGCCCCGTGAACTTCTTTCCAATGCCCGAAGAGGCGTTCGAGTGGCTCAAGCAACAATGGCTGGGCTGGCACAACACCGGTATGCGGATAGGCTATCGCCCAAACTACCTGCACGACGGCTGGGTCATGCCGCTCGTGAGCATCCGGCAGGCGGCCGAGTTTTTCCAATACGCGGTCGAACACGGCATGGAAGGCGCGCGTTTCGACAGCCTGACCGGCCAGTGGGCGGCGCATGGACCGAAGCTCTACGTCCACATGCGGCTGCTCGCGAAACCCGAATTGTCCGTGGAGAAGATCCTCGACGAGTATTACGAGGCGTTTGGTCCGGCCGCCGATGCGGTTCGCGACTACTTCGAGTATTGGGAAGCGTACTGTATCGAGAACGCCGAGCGCTTTTGCGAACTGTTTCTCGATGTTGGCATGCGGTGGCAGCGGTTCCCCCTGAAAGGCCATGAAGCCTTTCCGCCAGAAAGCTTCGAACCGGCCGAAGAGATCCTGGAGCGCGCGGTGCAGGCCGCCGCGGAAGACCCCGCGCCCGAGTATGCGGCCCGCGTCGATTTTCTCCGGAAAGGACTCGAGCACGCCCGGCTGGCGGGCCGGTTGGCGGCTGCGTTCGACGGTCAGCGCGACATCCCCGAAGACACCGAAAAGTTCGAGAAGGCCCTCGAGGCGCTTCGGCGGCTCGTGGAATTCCGCCGCGCACACGAGGACCTCTACATCTCCGACTATTTCTATGGCGCCTCGTGGCGGGAAGCCGGACGCTGGAATCTCGCGCCCCTGTTCGCCCGGTTGTGATATGACGGCTGCGCCCCCGAAGTCGAGATGTATGATTGACCAATGTAAGGCAATCCATGGAGACAGGCAAGAGGCCATACAGACGC
>SLSB01000523.1 GCA_007130675.1 Candidatus Hydrogenedentota bacterium
CCGTGTTCGTGACCAGTTCCCAGCCGATGCCTGCGATAATCTGACGGCCCCAGGCATGAAACAAGCCGGGAAAATTGACGGCCGCCACGGTGGTCGTTCCGCCCGGCATCCCGTTCTTCTCGAGCAGCAGCGTGCGCAGACCCAGCCTGCCCGCCTGGATGGCCGCAATGGTGCCCGCCGTGCCTGCCCCTACCACGACGACGTCGTATGCGGCGGCCGAGTCCGGCTGCGTGTTTCCCGCGTCAGCCGCAACAGGCATGCCATGAACACCCGCGGCCGCGGCCGCTCCCACGGTCAGGGAACGGCAAATGAATTCACGACGTGAGTTTTGCATGATGCCGGCAATCCTTCTTTGGCAGATTGGGAAGAGTAACGCTTCTTCGCCGGTTGTCTCCCGCTGGTTGACGTGATGTGCCGCGTCAGGCAGGACAATTCTCGGCTGTCGGACCATGGGATGAGTGTAGCGCACTGGGGAATAGGGCGCAATGGGGCCCATTTGGTACGAATGCAAGAAACTACTCGAATGTGCTTTTCCAGCAGGAAATACGTATTGTATGCAGATGCCAAGGCCCAACCTTTTACTTTTGGGAGTGTAGCGCAGCTTCGTAATGGGCACTTAAAACCGAGAAACAAACAGTGCCCAATAACAATACTTGTGCCGCGGCGGTGGCATGGCATGTGGCGCCGTCTGACCGCCCCGGCACACGAGGAAGGCAGATGCAATTTAACGGAATCGTTCTGGGAGTTCCCAGGGAGATCATGGAGGCGGAGCTGCGGGTTGCGGTGATCCCGGATACCGTGAAACAGTTCACCGAGGCCGGAGCGCGGGTATTGGTCGAGTCGGGTGCTGGCGCGGGCGCGTATTATGCGGACGAGGCCTACCGGCAAGCGGGCGCGCACATCGTTCCCGACGCCCCTACGCTTTATGAGAGCGCCCAGATTGTCCTGAAAGTCAAAGAACCGCAGAAAGACCCCGCCACCGGCACACATGAGGCCGACCTGCTGCCGGAGGGCAGCATGCTGATTTGCTTCCTTCACCCCGCCAACCCCATCAATCACGATACCGTCCGGCGGCTGGCGGAGCGCAGGATCACCGCTTTCACGCTCGACAGCATTCCTCGTGTTCCCAGGGCGCAACACATGGATGCATTAACCTCGATGAGCACGGTTGCGGGCTACAAGGCGGTCATCAGCGCGGCCCATCACCTGGCCAGGTTCGTGCCGATGATCCCGACCGCCTCGGGCATCGTTCAACCGGCCCGAATGCTGGTGGTAGGCACCGGCGTGGCGGGGCTGCAATCCATCGCCACCGCCAAACGGCTGGGCGCAAAGATCCGCTCGCTCGACATTCGTGCCGAGGCCAATGAGCAGGCTCGCAGTCTGGGCGCCGAGGTGCTCCCCTTCGAGCTTCCCCCCGGCATGGGCACGGGCGCGGGAGGTTACGCCGAGCGGCTGCCCGAGAGCGAGTATGCCCGTGAACGGGAAACGCTGGCGCCGGCGGTGGCCGAAAGCGATGTAGTCATCTTGACGGCTCTGGTGCCCAGCGAAAAGGCGCCCATCCTCGTAGACCAGACCATGGTGCGGACCATGCGCAAAGGCTCGGTTATCGTCGATATTTCCATCGACCAGGGCGGAAACTGCGCCCTGACCCGCCCCGGCGAGGAGTATGTTTGGAACGACGTCCTTATCAGTGGGCTCAAGAACATACCGGCGCATTTGGCCATTGATGCCACGCGCATGTTTGCTCACAACGCTTTCGAGTATCTCAACCATATCGTGGCTGATGGACGCGTCGATCTCGATTCGACCGACGAGATCATCCGAGATTCCCTCGTGACGCGTGACGGGCGCATTGTGCACGAGGGTACCCTCAAAGCGATGGATGCCCACGGGGTCTGAACCACCGCGCGCCGACGTTGCATAGGAGCCAAAGATGCAGATGATCGTCATCCTCGTATTTGCCGCGGTATGCGCGGTCCTGGGCTATCGCGTCATCTCGGCTGTGCCGCCGCTGCTGCATACGCCGCTGATGTCGGGTATGAACGCTTTGAGCGGCATTACGCTGCTGGCGGCTCTGGCCCTGCTGGGCAGCGAACAGGGCGCCGCAGCCCGTGCTCTGACCGTGGCGGCGGGCGTGCTGGCGGCTACGAACGTCGTCGGCGGTTTCTGGGTAACCGAGCGGATGCTGCGCATGTTCAAGCACAGCCGCAGGACCGGTGCGGAGGACAACGCCCATGATTGAGTACGTCGTGCCCGCCCTGCTGGCCCTCGGTTTTCTGCTCGGCATTCGTTTCTTGCAGTCGCCGCGCACCGCGTTGTGGGGTAACCGGCTTGGCGCCTTGTGCATGGTTCTGGCAGTGCTGCTGACTTTTCGCGCCTTCGGACTGTTCGCCAACCCGTTGGCCTGGTCATGCGTGGCCGTGGGCGCCGCGCTTGGCTTCGGCAAGGCAGTCTGGGTGCGCACCATCGCGATGCCGCAGATGGTGGCACTGTTGAATGGGCTTGGCGGGGCTGCGTCGGCGCTGGTAATCGCCGCCGTTATCGGTGAGATGCATCTCCATGACTCGCGCCTCTACTGGTTCCTTGCGGCACTGCCCTTGGCCGTGGGCGCACTAACGTTCACCGGCAGCATGGTCGCCGTACTCAAGCTTCAGGGGCGGCTCAATCCCAACGTCACGAAAGTGCGGGGCTACGGGACGCTGATATCGATTTTGCTGCTTTCCGGGGTCGGTTTCGTGTTCGCGGCGGCGGTCTTACGGCAGCCGGCCTTGTTATACATCGTGGCGGCCTTCTTTTCCGTCTACGGATTGGCGATGGCTTTGCGCGTGGGCGGCGCCGACATGCCCGTGCTCATATCCTTTCTGAATTCCCTTTCGGGCGTGGCGGCCGCATTCAGCGGCCTGGCGCTCAATAATGTGCTCGTGGCCGGCACAGGCGCCCTCGTCGGCGTAGCCGGTATGATTCTCACCCAATTGATGTGCCGCGCCATGAACCGCAATCTGCCCGCGGTCCTGCGCGGGTTCATGCCGGCCGCAACCGCCGCCGGCACCTCCGGCGCCCTGGCGGAAGACACACCGGCGGCCGAACAGAACGAGTCTGAAGGGGTCAAACCGTTGACCGAGGCGGACCTCGAGGAGGTTCTGGGCACGGCACGAAACGCGCTGATCGTGCCCGGCTACGGCATGGCCATGGCACAGGCGCAACAGGCGGTCAAGGACCTCATGGACGCACTCGAGGCGGCTGGAAAGCCTACGCGGGCGGCCATTCACCCCGTCGCCGGCAGAATGCCCGGGCACATGCATGTGCTGTTGGCCGAGGTGGGGCTTGACTACGACAAGCTGTGCGACATGGCGGTCATCAACAGTGAGTTTCCCGAAACCGACCTCGTCGTCGCGGTGGGCGCATGCGACGTCATCAATCCCGCCGCCGCAACCGCCGAGGGCACGCCGCTCCATGGCATGCCCATCTTGCGCGCGCCGGAAGCGGGCCACGTGATTGTCTGCAATCTCGACGAACGGCCCGGGTATTCCGGTGTGGACAATCCCCTGTACCACCAACCCAATGTCATTACCCTGTGGGGTGACGCAGCCGAAACCGTGCCCAGGCTGACAGCCATTCTCAAAAACGCCGCGCCTGGGGCCGGGTAAGCGGTTCTTCCCGAGAGAGCCCGTCCGTTCCTCTGCTCAGGAAAATGCAGAGCTGTTCGATCGGTCGGAAAATTGGCGCGACCAGGAAAGCACGCCACAGCACGCCAGACGCGGATCTTCTCTGCGAGGTTCGGCGTCCTCTGTGCCTCGGCGTTGGAATGCCTTCGAACAGGAAAAGGGAACGTTCTTTCCCGGGAAGAATCGTCTCATTGGAACTGTCTTCACCCTTATTTGATGGCGCCCGAGGTGAGTCCTTTGATGAAGTGCCGGTGAACCCATCCAGTCTTGGGTCCATGCCCCGAGCCCCGCGGCACGGAGCAGGGGGCAACGGGAATGGCCATGGGGTCTTGCCATACATGCGTACCCGCAAATTGTCACTGTTGGCATTCATGTCGCGGAATAGATACGAGCGGCCAGGATCTTGTATAATCCGCCCATGCGCGGCTGGGACGGGGGCTCGCGCATGCATCTTCTGACTTGCCACAGGTGTTGGGAAATCAGTCAACCAATGTTGATTTTGAAGGAGAATTGTTATGGCGGATGTTTTGCCGGGAAAAGTACTGGTAGCACAGGGCGGCGGACCGACCGCCGTCATCAACGAAAGCATGATCGGCGCGGTCCTCGAGTCGCGCAAGTTTCCGCAGGTGACGCGGGTGTACGGCGCGATTCACGGCGTGCGCGGCATCATCGAAGAGGATTTCCTCGATTTGACCGAGGCGACCACACACAACCTCGAGGCGGTCGCGCAGACGCCGTCATCGGGCCTGTGTTCCACGCGCGACAAACCCGACATCGAGTATTGCCAGAAAATCTTCAAGGTTTGCCAGGCGCATGAAGTGCGGTATTTCTTCTATATTGGCGGCAACGACAGCGCCGATACCTGCCGCATCGTGAACGAGGAAGCCGAAAAGGCGGGTTACGAGTTGCGGGTCATTCACATTCCAAAGACCATTGACAACGATCTCAAGGTTACCGACCACTGCCCCGGCTACGGGTCCGCGGCAAAGTTCGTGGCGCAGGCGTTCGCGGGCATCAATCTTGATAACCGCGCCATTCCCGGTGTGTATATCGGCATCGTGATGGGCCGCCACGCGGGATTCTTGACCGCGGCGTCCATTCTCGGCAAGAAGTACCCGGACGACGGCCCGCACCTGATCTATTTGCCCGAGCGTGCTTTTGATCAGGACCAGTTCGTGAAGGATGTGCAGGCGGTCTACGACAAGTACGGACGGTGCATCATCGCCGCATCGGAAGGCATCCTCGATGCCGAGGGTGTCCCGATTGCGACCAAGTTCACCGGCGGCGAAACGGATTCACATGGAAACGTGCAGCTCTCAGGCACCGGCGCGCTGGGCGACCTGCTGGCATCGTGGGTCAAGGGGGGCACCAACATCAAGCGCGTGCGCGCCGACACGCTAGGCTACCTGCAGCGGAGTTTCCTGGGATGCGTCAGCGAGATCGATCAGTTCGAGGCGCGCGAAGTCGGCGAAAAGGCCGCCCAGTATGCTATCTGGCATAATCAGGACGGCTCGGTGGTCATTCGCCGCATCGGGGACTACGCCGTCGAGTATGGGTTGGCGAAACTTGCCGACGTGGCCCGCGAATCCGTCTGCATGCCCGACGAGTTTATCAACGAGAAGGGCAACGGCGTAACGGACGAGTTTGTTCAATATGCGCGGCCGCTGATCGGCCAGCTTCCGATCATGGAACGCATCGCCGCGCCGAAGGTCGCCAAGGTGCTCAAGAAAGACTAGTCTCGCAGCCACCATCAGCTGATTACGGGACGGCCCCGGCCGCCGGGCGCCGTCCCGTTTTATAATGCCCCGAGAAACTTGTGGTTGGCCTTGGGAAACGCGTAGCGGTCGAAGTGCGCGCGCGGAACCCATTTGAGTGCGGTATGGGTCTTGGGCTGTGGTGCGCCGGATTTAATCGCGCAGCGGTAGACATTCAGCGTGACCTTGAAATGCGAATAGGCATGGTTGACCACCGCCGCCAAGCCGCCCACCCGGATTGCAACGCCCAGCTCTTCGCGGATTTCGCGCTCGAGGGCCTCGGCGTGGCTTTCAGCAGTCTGCACCTTGCCGCCTGGGAATTCCCACAATCCTCCAAGCAAGCCGTTCGGCGGCCGTTTGCCCAGCAAGAATCGGCCGTTCTTCTCGATGGCCGCCACGACGATTTCGTAGTGCGGCACGGCGGCCTTCTTGCCCTTGACCGGCCGTTCGGCCTGTGTGCCGCGCTCGGCGGCTCGGCACCAGCGCCGCACCGGGCACGTGCCGCATGACGGGGCCTTTGGAACGCAGACGGTCGCCCCGAGCTCCATCATCGCCTGGTTAAAATCGCCGGGGCGTCTCGGCGCGACGAGCGTCTCGGCAAGCGCCCAGAGTTGCCGTTCGGTTGCGGGCCGGTCGATGGGCGCCGCGATGTCGAAAAGCCGCGACAATACCCGTTTGACGTTGCCGTCGAGCACCGGCGCAACCTCGTTGAACGCGATGCTGGCGATCGCCCCCGCCGTGTATCTGCCCACGCCCGGCAGCGCCTGCCACTCGGCGGCCGTCGCGGGAAACGCGCCCCCGCGCTCGAACGCCACGAGCTTCGCCGCCCGGTGGAGGTTTCGCGCGCGCGAATAATAGCCCAACCCTTCCCACAGCTTGAGGACAGCGTCTTCGGACGCCTCGGCCAAGGCCTCGACGGTCGGAAAGGCCTTAATGAAACGCTCGAAATAGGGTGTGCCCTGATCGATGCGCGTTTGCTGAAGCATGATCTCGGCCACCCAGATGGCGTAGGGGTCGCGCGTGCCGCGCCACGGCAGCACGCGGGCGTTCCGGCCGTACCACGCCAGCAAGGCGCGCCGAATCCGGATTACGGTGTCTTTTTCTATCTGATCCTGCATGAATGTGGTGTGTCTTGAAATGTGAGGCGGCCACGCGTTTCTACCAGCCGGCGTCGTCAGGGAAACAGTTGGTGTATTTCGTGCTCTGACGCGGCTCGGCCATCATATCGGCGACGGTATCGCGCCATTTCTCATAATGGGCGGTTTCTTTGTGGCGGGCCGGATCGTCTTCGGTGCGGTAGACCTCGACCAGCACGAAGCGCGCGGGATCGTCGAGCTGTTGAATGACATCGAAGCGCGCGACGCCCGGTTCCTGAACGCTGTTGCGCGCGTTCTCGATCGAGGCTTCTTTGAACGCCTCGATGCGATCCGGTTTCACATGGACGTGTACATGAACGACAAGCATGGCGGTTTCCTCCTGTATTTCGATCAGGGACCGGTTTCGTACTCGAGAGGGTCTGCAACGTCAACTTCACGAAACGCGCTCAAGCGTTCGACGCATGTCGGGCATGTGCCGCACGCCTTGGCGCCGCCCCGGTAACAGCTCCACGTGTGGGCGTAATCGACACCCAACTCGAGGCCCAGCCGCAGCGACTCGGCTTTGCGTAGCGCCGCGAACGGTGCGTGAACGACCACGGGCGTGCGCCGGTTCAGCACCAACACGTGGTTCAAACGCTCGACGAACTCGGCCGTGCAGTCCCAGTAGCCGTATTCGTCCTGCGCTTGCGCGCCGTAGAATACGTCGGCGATGCCGTGGCCCTCGGCATACGCCGCCGCCATCGACAACAGCATCATGTTGCGGTTGGGCAC
>SLSB01000198.1 GCA_007130675.1 Candidatus Hydrogenedentota bacterium
CATCAGGCAGCGGATGAGACAGGGCGGCCAAGAGCCCGGGAGGTTGCTATAGTGATGCTTACAAAGGCGCCGGTTTTGGTGAAGCGGCCTGCGGCATGAGCGGCGACATCGATCCTTACACCAACTTGATTCGGTGTGTCGAGCGCACGGCCCTCGCGATGCGCCATGCACTGTTTCTTACAATGCTCACACTGTTTTACCTGGGGCATCTCCGGGGGAACCATACCGATGCCATCGTGATTGCCTCGATAGTGCTTGCGCACAGTGTGTTCGCGCATTGGGTATTGTGGACCGGCCGTTACCGCCTGTTTATGTCACACTTCAATTTCTTGCTGTATATGGCCGAGATAACGGTGATAGTAGCGTTCTCGGGGGCAGGTGACAGCCCCGGATTCGTGCTCTACATTATCTTCCTCATCGGCTTCAGCGCCTATCAGCGGGGATTTCGCACCATTCTACTGGCCGCTTTACTGTGTAGCGCTGCGTATGCGGCGGTCTTGGCGGCCGAGTGGCGGCTGGTGGGGCCTTCGCGACCTCTCGGCGAGCTGGCATTTAAACAACTAACTATTCTGGCCTCCGGCTGGCTCGTGGCCACCCTGAGCCGGCGCCTGCGGGAGGCGGAATATGAATCGTTCAGCCAGGCGCAACACTTGGCAGCCTCGGAAGCCACGCTGCGCATGATTCTGGATCATGCCGCCGACCCGATTCTCGTGCTTGATGAAAACGAGTTCGTTCTCGATGCCAATGACACCGCGTGCGCATTTTTCGGCCTGCCCCGCAGCAAGGTTCTCGGGCAGCGCGTGCGCTCCTTCCTGTTCGATGACGGCACCCTGCCCCAAAAGCTTGCCGCAATGCGCAGACGGGGGCATTTTCGCGGCGAGATGCTGATGATGGGCGCCGACGGCGAGGAGCGATCCGTTGATGTGATGGTCCGTTCGTTCATGCGCGAGGACAGGCAGTATTACGTGGCACTGGGCCATGACATTACACCGCAAAAAGACCTGCAGGAGGCGGCCCGGCAGGCCCATCTGCGTCTCGAGCGCCTGAACCGGGAATTGCGTCAAGTCAACGAATTGCGGACGACCTTTATGGCCCGCATTTCACAGACACTGCGGTCACCCCTTTCGGCAGTGTTGGGCTACATCGAGATGTTGCTGCAAGACGAACTGGGCGGTCTGACCCGCGACCAGCGCAAAGCCCTCCAGACTTGCCGGCGGGGGACCCTGCGCGCATTTCGCATCATCGACGATGCGCTGACACTGCGCAGTGAAGACATGCTTCCTGGCTCGTCTGAAAAAACTGCTCAGCTTGATAACGATACACGACCGCCTGAGGTGGACGCGACCGACGACGCTGCTCCCGCCCCGTCCCCGTCAAGCGACTGAAGGGGCCTATGAGCCTAGAGGGTGGGCTGCACCCACAGAGCCATCTGGTCTTCTTCCGCGAGATCGCCGATGCTTGCGACTTTGTGCAAGGGAGGCAAGGCCATCTCGAACTCACGGGTGTGGTTCTCGTAGCGCCCCGTCATTACGAGCCGTCGGAATTCCTGGGGCGTTTCAAACGGCTCGTGCGTTTCCAGCCAGAACTTGTTCATAAAATTCAGGCCGTGGGCATCCGAGGCATAGATCTCGGCCATGCGTTCCCCGCGGGCATATGCGCGCGCCTGGGCGGCGTGTTCGTCCAAGCCTTGGTTGCAGGTGAGCACTTCGACGGCGTCGGCCAGGCGACAGTACTCGGGAAGCGTGTGCGACCAGCGGAACGGATGGGCGACGATGGTCAGAAAACCATCGGCGCAGGCCTGCCCAAATACCTCGCCAGGGGTTTTGAGGCTTTCGTAGACCGGGTCCTGCGCCCCCAGTACAAGCAGATGCACCTCGTCGGGGAACGTAACCTCGATCCCGGGAAACACCCGGACCCGCTCGGCAAGTTCCTGCAATCCCGCGAGCTCGCTTTTCGACCAGACGCGGTCATGCTCGGTCAGAAACAGAGCGTCGTAGCCGCTGGCGTCTGCCATCGCAATCAACTCACGCGGCGGAATCCGCGAACACACCGAGTACTTGTCGGTGTGTGAATGCACTTCAACCTTCATCTGTTTTGAAAATTCGGCGCCGGAAAAATTATCTAACATGGGTTGTCCATTCTAAGCGGGAATTTTGGTCAGCACCCGCCGTTTCGTTACCAAATTATACCATGTTTTTGCCGCTTGTTTGTGCACACCACATCAATTCCCTCGCGCCATCGGAAGTTCCGATTGATGCGCCGCTGCACCACCAATCCAAAAGATAACACCCCCGCGCACTTCCGGATTCCCGGAGGGATAAAAACGCGAAATATTCCAGTTTCGCAGTAAGCGTTCTTTTCGGCTCTGCCGTTGTGAAGTGTTCTTGACGGGGCGGCGTCCTTCAACCCTGTCTCATCAGGCATCTGCGGCAGGCAAGACCGGGCTCATCCATCGGCGGCTTCGTGCTTATCGATATCGTGCTTCTTGAGCCGGTATTGAAGGGTCTTGTAGGAGAGCCCGAGCAATTCGGCGGCCTCTTTGATGCGGCCGCCCGACCGCGCCAAGGCCTGGCGTATCAGATCCTGCTCGACCTCTTCAATAATGAGGCCGCCGGCGGGCAGGTTCACTTCCCCCGTCTGTGGCTCGCGCGTCTTGAACTTCTCGGGGAGATCTTCGAGGCCGATGCTGTCCTTGTCGGTGAGTATAAAGACCTGCTCAAGGGTATTTTCGAGTTCTCGGACGTTGCCCGGCCATCGGTAGCGTTTCATGGCTTCGAGGGCATCGGGGTCGAGCGTAGGAACGGGCTGGTCCAGGCGCGTGGCAAGCTTGTGCCGAAAATGGTCGATCAGGAGCGGGAGGTCCTCGATCCGCTCACGCAACGGCGGGATGCGGATGGGAAACACTTCGATCCGAAAATACAGGTCCTCGCGAAAGCGGCCGTCGTCGACGATGGCCTTGAGGTCGCGATTGGTCGCCGCAATGACCCGTACATCTACTTGGCGGCCTTGCGCCGACCCCACCCGCTCGACGACGCCGTCTTGGAGAACACGCAGCAGCTTGGCCTGGCTGTCGAGCTGCATGTCGCCGATCTCGTCGAGAAACAGCGTGCCGCCGTTGGCGATCTCGAATTTTCCCTGACGGCTGGTCTCGGCGCCAGTAAATGCGCCTTTTTCGTGCCCGAAAAGCTCGCTTTCGACCAAGGTGTCGGGAATCGCCGCGCAATTCACCACAATAAACGGTTCGGATTTGCGCGGTCCGGCAAAGTGGATGTGCCGGGCCACCAGTTCTTTGCCCGTGCCGGATTCTCCCTGGATAAGCACCGTGCTTGACACGCGGGTCGCGCGGTTAACCAAGTCAAAGACCTTCTGCATGGGCGCGCTCTTGCCCACAATATTGCCCATGGCCGATGCGTCAGTGATCAGCTCGCGCAACTGCCGGTTCTCGCGGCGTAACCGGGTTTGCTCGAGCGCCCTCTCAACCACCACCAGTAACTCGTCTTTGTCGAACGGCTTAGCCAGATAGTCGCATGCCCCCTCCTTCATAGCTGTGACGGCGGTCTGCACGGTGGCGTAGGCGGTCATAACAACCACCGCCAGCTCCGGCCGGAGCCGCAGCGCCCTGCGCAAGAGGTCGAGCCCGTCCATCTCGGGCATCCGGAGGTCGGTGAGCAGCAGGTCGCACGGGCTCTTTTCAATGGCGCTGAGCGCTTTACTTGGTAAGCCGTATGCCTCGACGTCGTATTCGGCTTCCTGCAAGATGTCGCCGAGAATCTCTCGCTGCACTGCGTCGTCTTCGGTAATCACAATTCGTGGCGCATTCATGGCTGTACATTTCCTAACGGGAGGGTTATGAGCACCTGGCAGCCGCCCTGCTCGCGCGAAGTCAGTTGGATGGCGCCGCCGTGTTCCTCAATGATGCCGCGGGTGATGGACAGGCCGAGGCCCGTGCCCGTGTGTTTGGTGGTGAAGTAGGGGTCAAAGGCGTGCTCAGCGACCTCGGCCGGCATGCCGGGGCCGTCATCGCGCACCTCGATTTCGCACGTTTCATCGGTAACACGCGAGAACAGCCGGACCCGCCCGCCCTCGGGTGTTGCCTCGAGCGCGTTGAGTAATACGTTGATCACCGCACGTTTCCACTGTTTGGCATCGAGCATGAGCGTGGTTTCCCCGGCGCGCAAGTCATACAGAAGGCGCACGCCGCGCTGTTCGGCATCTTTGCGGATGAGTTGCAGGCTCTCCTCGAGCAGCGCGTCGACTTTGTTGGGAGCCGGGTTCAATTCCTGCTCGCGCGCCATCGAGAGGAATCCCGTCACAATATCTTCGAGGCGCCCCACCTCTTTGCGAATGGTGCGCAATTGCTGAGCGGAGCGCTCGCGGTTCTCGCCCTTGTCCAAATTGTCGCTGGCATGGCTCGACAGGAGTTTGATCGAGTTCAAGGGGTTGCGGATGTCGTGGGCAACGCCCGCGGCAAGCGACCCGAGAGCCGACAGCCGTTGCGCCTGGCGGAGATTGGCCTCCATCAGCGCCTTGTCTTTGAGCGCGCTGACCATTCCGTTGAACATATGCTCGAGGGCGAGAATCTCGCCTGCGTTCTTGCGGATTTCGACCTTTTCGAGGCGGCCGTGAGAAATTTGTCTGCACCGCTGGGTCAGTTCGCGCAGCGGCCGCAGCGTTTTCGCGATAAAATACACCATCAGGACGATGGTCAGAAGAAATCCCCCGGTGAGTGTGAGCAGGTACTTGTTGCGAAACGCCTTGATGATCTCGGTCTGGGGCTCGAGGTTCATGCGCACGGTAAGCAGTGCGTTTCGACCGTCAGGCAAGGGCAGTGTCGAGTACGCCACCTTAGACATCTGCCCCTCCTCGTCATGCTCGATGGTGACCATCGTCTGCATGACTTCTCCCTCGAGAAACTGGATGTCCGCCCCCTCACGCGAAAGTTGAGCTCGGAGGTCCTCGAGGGGCGCCGTGGGATCTTCTTCGTAATACAGCGACACGATATTCCCGATTTTATCCGTTTGCTCCTGCATTTCCTCGACGACCTGGGCGAAGTAGTACCGCGTGACAACATACACCGCCCCGAGCAAACACATCACGAGCAGCGCGCATAAGATGATCACCCGCACAATGAGCGAGTGGCGCCAGCGTATCCGGGGATATGTGGCAGACTCGGTGCTCATACCGGGATCACCCGGGCGGATCCTGCGCGTGAGATGCACTGCCATCGGGCAGGGGTGTCTCGTCCCCGTCCAGCACACGGATAATCGCCTTGACGTCCTCCCACACCTTCTTTTTGTCGGCAGTGTGGCGGGCCTTGTCGTGCTCGGACCGCAGCACATACGACGGGTGATACGTCACGCGCACGGGGATGCCCTGGTAGAAGTGCCATTTGCCCCGTAGACGCCCGACCGCCTCATCCGTCCTGAGCAGCATTTTCGCGGCATGGCCGCCCAGCGCACAGATCACCCGCGGTTTGATGCTCTCGAGCTGCCGCACCAGGTAGGGTTCACACGCCTCGCGCTCGCCGGGGTTCGGGTCGCGGTTGCCGGGCGGGCGGCATTTCAGCACGTTGCAGATAAACACATCGCCGCGGGGGATCTGAAATCCCTTCTCGATGATGCTCGTCAACAGTTTGCCTGCGCGGCCGACAAATGGTTCGCCTTGCAGGTCTTCCTGTTCACCCGGCGCCTCACCCACGAACACCAGCGAAGCACGGGGATTCCCCGTCCCAAATACCGTCTGGGTGCGGGTCTCGTGCAGCGAACATTGCTGGCACTGGCTAACCTCGGCCCGGAAGGTTTCGAAGGGGTCTGGAACAGCAGACGCGAGCAGGGCCGCCACCTCGGGCGACACAGCAATCGTCTTTTTCCGCGCATGGGCCGCGTTCTTTACCAGAGCCTGCGCATCGCGCAGCACCTCATCCAAGACCGTGTTCTGCTGTGAAGTTGTTTCGCTCATCGCTCCATAATACCACCGGGCGCTGGCGTTTTGAACATCGGCCGCCCATGGCATTGCGCCTCATTCTCCGCTCGGGACGATGGCGCAGGCGGGCTGGTAAATCGTTGACAGGCGTTTCCACGTCATCTACTATCACGAAAATGGAGTGACACAACTTGAAATACCGCAACATCAGCCCGGCCGGGTGCAGGCGCACCTGTACATCATGGCTCTTTTCCGCAATGCTTGCCGCTGTTTTCGCAGGCATGTGTTGGCCCGCCTTCGCGCAACTCCCTCGAAACTTCCAGGATCTGCTAACGGGCGCCGAGGAAACGAGACAAGTTGGCGAGACTGTCGAGCGCGAGCAGCCGATCGGCGAACGCATCGAGGCTCTGCGCGGGAAGCTCGAGATCGCGCGCACCCACTACGAAAACGCTGTGGCAACCTCCGAAGCTGCCGCAGCCGTGCAATTTGGCGTGGATTCCCAGGAAGTCGAAGAACGCAACAGTCTGCTGCGTTCGTTGCATCAGACCTATCAGCGCAACATTTCGGTGCTCGAAAAGCTCCAGGAGACACGAGCGTCACGCGCGGAACTCGATGCGCAAATCGAGGCGTGGCAAGGCTTCCCCGAAGCGCCCCCCTACCGCATCGATTTTGTGGACGAGTTGCGCGGTCAAGTCCATACCGAAGACGTGGCCATCCAGGCGATCCGCGACCAGTTGGCAGTGCTCGAGGATTTCCTCAGACGCCTGCGCGACCAAGCCGCTAATGCCGAGCGCGCCTACCGCGATGCCGTCAGAGCTGTCGAGGCAGCAGCCCGGACAGCCGATATG
Source organism: Candidatus Hydrogenedentota bacterium (assembly GCA_007130675.1). Taxonomy (GTDB): domain Bacteria; phylum Hydrogenedentota; class Hydrogenedentia; order Hydrogenedentales; family SLHB01; genus UBA2224. The sequence goes on from SLSB01000198.1 coordinate 6,771, forward strand.
CGCGCGGTACAATGGAACGCCGACAAGAGCCGCATTGCCCGGCTGGCGGCACAGGCCACCCTGAATACCTTCGAAGACGAGGCCTTGGGCATGCGCGAGACGCTCGAATACCACCAAACTGCCAAGGCATTTGCGGGAAAAAGGCTCGCCATCGCCGCGCGAAACGCTCCGTTTACCCAGGAAGAGCTCGAAGAGAAGTTGGAGCGTATACGCCAGGCCATCGAGAGAAACGAACAGGAACTCGAGGCGGCCCGCGAAGAGAAGGTGGCGGCGGATGAGGCGCTTTCAGAAGCCCGCGAAGCGCTGCGGGCCGCGCGCGAAATCCCCGCCGAAGAGGCAGACGAGGCCCACCCGGCCACCGTGTCCCGCCTCGAACAACTGCTTGCCGTGCGTCAGGCCGAGGCCGAAACCGCCGCCGCTGTGATCGATTCACTCGAAGTGCTCATGAGCGTACGCAATGCACAAGCATCCGTGTGGCGGCAGCGATACGAAACCGCCCG
>SLSB01000221.1 GCA_007130675.1 Candidatus Hydrogenedentota bacterium
CGATCACTGGACTTCGGACCCGCGGCAGCGTTTCAAGATGCTGCTCTGGGGCCGGCCGACCGGCGGCGAGGTGTACACATCGCCGGACGGCAAATCCTGGGGCGAGCCCACGCCCACCTTCCGCATGGGCGACCGCTCGACCATCTTCTTCAACCCGTTCCGCGAGAAATGGGTGTTTAGCATTCGGTCATCATGGCGGGGCCGCAGCCGCGACTACGTCGAGCACGACGATCTTGTCGAGGGGGCATCGACCGGCGTACCCGTGCAGTGGATGCGGGTCGACAGCCTCGATATACCCGACCCGGAAGTGGGGGATACGCCCCAGCTTTACAATCTCGACGCCGTCGCCTACGAATCGCTGATGCTCGGGGCGTTGCTTGTCCATTTGGGGCCCTCGAACCGCGTATGCAATGAGCGGGGCATTCCCAAACTCACCGACATCCATCTGGGATTCAGCCGCGACGGCTTCCATTGGGCACGTTCGGAGGATCGCAGCGCCTTTATTGCAGGGACGCGGAATGCCGACGACTGGGACCGCGCGTATCTTCACTCGAACGCCGCGGTCTGCGTGGTCATGGGCGATGAACTGTGGTTTTACTACACGGGCTTTCAAGGCGACGAAACCTTGCGCGACCTTCCCACCCATGCCGCCGGGTTTTACGCCAACGCCTCGACCGGCATCGCCACGCTACGCCGCGACGGGTTCGCGTCGATGGATGCAGGCGACGCGGCTGCTACGCTGACAACCCGGCCCGTGACCTTCTCGGGAAGCCGCCTGTTCATCAATGCCGATGTGCCGGAAGGAACGTTGCGGGCGGAGATTCGCGCGCTCGACGGGACTCCGATCGCGCCGTTCGATCTCGAGGGCAGCATTCCTTTCACCGGAGACAGTACCCTCGATCCGATGCGTTGGGAAGGCGGAGAAGATCTGTCCGTGCTGGCGGGCCAGCCGGTCCGGATTCATTTCGAGGTGACCAGCGGCTCGCTTTACGCATTCTGGATAAGCCCCGACGAAACCGGCCGCAGTAACGGCTACGTCGCGGGCGGTGGACCCGGTTACACCGGTACGGTGGACACTGTCGGCCGCGCGGCCCTGACGCCCAAACGCCTGCCCGAGCTCCGGAGATAAGGAACCGCAAATGAACGCGAATATGCGCAAATTGACGGGAGCGAGCCGGGAATGCCAAGCTGGCACTCGGCGGTCCCGGTCCAGATTCAAAAGTTGTCCTCGCATTGCAGGACTGGTGCCCGCGCCGGTCAGGTCACGCCTAAGAAGGAGATACCGAAATGGCGACGTTTAGACTCATGTTGCTTCTCGTGTTGTGTGTTGCGGGGGCGGCCGCTGCGCAGGAGCCGCTCATCACCATTCCCACCGTGGACATCTCGGGCGAGACCGCGCGGCATTCGATCGTTGCCGTGGGCACCGAGGAAATCTACCACGGCCACGCCGACACGCTCCTCATGCCCGACGGCCAGACCATTTTCTGCGCGTGGACCATCAGCCATGCGCGGCACATCGGCCCGCTGGCCAAGAGCGAAGACGGCGGCCAGACCTGGGGCGGGCTTATCCGCGTGCCCGACAACTGGTGGGATACCGCCAACACGCCCACCATCCACCGGCTCGTGGATCCCGAGGGTGTCGAGCGGCTGATTGTGTTTGCCGACGGCCTCGATTGGCGCAGAGACGGCAAGCCGCCCTACCCCATGCACCAGGCGGTCTCGGAGGACGGCGGCGCGACCTGGACACCGATGCAGCCCAACGGCATCGAGGGCGAGGTGCCGCCCAAGAGCGTCATGCCGTTTGACAATGGCGATCGCTATGTCATGTGGACCGACCTGCCCGGCAAGGTCATTCAGGCCGAGACGTTCGACGGCGGGCTTACCTGGACCAACGAGCGCGCGATCTTCGAGGTGCCCGGCCGCTGGGCGCAGCCGTCGGTGATTCCCTCGCCCGATGGCGAACGGCTGGTGATGCTCATGCGCGAGAACACCCGCACTCGCGACTCGCTCTTCTCCGTCAGCCATGACAACGGCGAAACCTGGACCGAACCGGCCGAAGTCCATCCTGCGTTGACCGGTGACCGCCACGTAATCCGGCCCACTCCCGACGGTCGCCTCGTTGTCGCCATGCGCGACCGGGCCGGCCAAGGCTACGACGACTGGCAAAGCCCCACCTACGGCCATTACATCGCATGGGTGGGTACCTTCGACGACATCGTCGAAAGGCGCGAAGGGCAGTACCGCATCAAGCTCCTGCACAGCCATGCCGGGGCGGACTGCGGCTATTCCGGTCTCGAACGACTGCCCGACGGCGAATTCGTAGCCACCACCTACGTCAAATACACCGACGGGCCCAAGAAACACTCGGTCGTCACCACCCGCTTCCGCCTCGAAGAAACCGACGCACGCTTGGCGGAAGAGTCCGCCGTCCCGTAAGCACCATAGCCCGCCCGCACCACATCTTCTGTGTGGACCGTCTTCAGGGCGTATTGCAATACGCCCCTGGGGCCACTCCCTCAGTGCCCGTGCTCATTTTTTGAGCGCATCGCCTTTGAATTAATCACACCAGGGGCACTTCTTGTGCCTGAGATGGCGTATACGCCCATATTTTGCGTATTTCGGGAGTGCGCATTGTTGGCACGTGTCCTGCTTTAGTAACGACATCCGGCGGGCGGGCACCGGGGTCAAGCGAGGGTGTGGAGGCATAAGGAGAAGGAGCAAGGGTCATGGCAATCACGGGCAGCAAGTTCATGGAGGTTTCGCGGGCACACGAGCTCGAGGTCTCACGGCATGCGCTCGAGCGCATCGCGCAGCATACGGGTTTTACGCCCACCGAGGCGCTGGCGCGCACGTTGTTCCTGCGCAGCCGGCAGGTAAAAGCCGGGCAGATGCGGCTGCTGGGCTACCGGCCCGCCTTTAAGCGCCGCAAGGACCGCGGTGTGAAGTCGTGGTATTTCCGGTTTGTGCTGTTTGGTGAAGAGCTGGTGGCGGTGCTCCAGGAGGGAGCGCTTTCCGGTGAGTATCTGTGGGTGACGACATATGGGCCAACGGCCCAGAGCGAGCAGTTCCGGTGGGCGGATTTCAGCCTCCTTGCGGAGGCCTGCTGAAAGCCCGGGGGGCGTCCTGGGACGGGGCGCCGTCCCGTCAGGGGCTATTGCAAGGAGGGCGCGTTGGTGCAAGCGCTATGGGAAAGGGGGCGCGGATGAAGAGCGTCGAATATGTGTTTGTGTATGGGCGGCTGCGGTGCGGGTTCTGGAACGAGCTGCTTCTTGGGAGTGCCAAATGCCTGGGGACGGCCCGCACAGTGCATGACTATGCGCTGTATGCGCGCACGATGCCGTATGTGACATTGGACGAAGCGGTCAGCCCGGTTTGGGGCGAGGTGTATGCCGTAGATGGCCATATGCTGCGCAATCTGGACAGCCTGATGGCCCATCCTACGTGGTATCGGCGGCATGTGTTGCCAGTGCTGCTCGAGGGCGGGGAAGAAGTGAACGCGTGGTTGTATACGCGCAAAGGACCCGGCGGGAGTCTGGTGAAAAGTGGGGATCTGCTTGCCCGTACGGCTGTGGCTGCAGAGCCCGGATGGGAGTAAGAAGAGATGAATCACACAGGAAGTCAACACGATGTCTTACTGGGCGAGGTCACAGTGGCGCTCGCCGGCACACAGTACTTCGAGGCCATGCTCGAGGCGGGCGAGCGGGTACATTTCGAGCGCGAACCCGATAACGCCCACGATGGGCACGCCATCCGCGTCGAGAACGACGATTTCGTGCAGGTAGGCTATCTGCCGCGCAAGACAGCCGCCTGGCTTGCCCCGTTGCTCGACCGGGGCGCGGTGTATGCCACGGGCAAAGTGGCAACCACACCAGAGGGCGCGTACGGCGAACCGGTGGTGCGGGTGGCCGTCTATACGGGCCCCGGCAGTGCAGAATTCCTCGCCGGACCGCGCGATCCTCAGACGGGCGCCGAGGCGCTGCACCGCTTGGTGGTCGATGCGTACAACACCATGCATGGCTGGCGCAAACCCGGCGTGATCCGCGAGGCGGCCCAGCGGCTGCATGCGTTGTCGCGCCGCGATCTCTTGCCTGAAACACACCTGCTGCTTGCCTTGCTGCCGGGATTCGCCGACTCGCTCGAGGCCCATGCCGACGTTGGCGCGCTGAATGCCGCGCGCGGCGCGCTTATGGGCCTGAGCATCGGCGAGCGGCGTCATTTTCGCAACGTGACCCTGTTTCCTTTGTTTGTCGAGAATGGGCACGAACGGGACTATCTTCTGTTGGGCGAAGCCCTCGAGACGGGCATGGCCGAGGTCACCGAGATTTCCGACCATGGCAGCGTGCCCGAGGTGCTCGTGCGCAACCGCAGCGGCCAGGCCCTTCTATTGCCCGAGGGCGAGATCATCACCGGGGCCAAACAGAACCGGGTGATCAACATCACCATTCTCGTGGCGGCTCATAGCGAGCTTGTGGTGCCCGTAAGCTGCGTCGAACAGGGCCGCTGGTCGGCGGCCAGCGCCGCGTTCCGGGCCACCCATTACGCCACGCCCCGGGTGCGTGCCCGCAAATGCCAGCGCGTCTGGGCGCAGGCGGCGCAGGCGGGCGTGTTTCACGGTGATCAGGGCGAAGTGTGGGAAGACGTCGCCTGCGAACTGTCGTCGGCTCATGTGCGTTCGCGCACGTCATCGCTCACCGACGGCTTCGAGGCCAAGCAGAGCACCTTCCAGGAATACCGTGAACACTTGACGATTCCCGAGGACGCGGCAGGCGTCGCGGTAGTGTGCGGCAACCAAGTCGCCTCGCTTGAATTTTTCGATTCCCCGAGCGCGATGCAACACGTGTGGCCGCGCCTGAGCGAGGCCTGTTTCTTCCCCTTTGTCTGGGATCCCAAGGCAAGCAAACCCGCATCAGAGCGCGTCGTGCGTGCCTTTCTCCGCAAAGTGCAGGACAAGCTCGAAGTTTTGACCAATACGCGCGGGCTGGGTGTCAGCGTCGGAATTCACGGAGGGAAACTCTCCGGCACCGGGCTTTGTCACGACGACCGCCTGCTCCACCTTGCCGCCTTCCCCATCGACCGCTGAGGTCCACGCGGACACGGATACGGCGGACCTATGGGCAGGCGCCCGCGGCAGAATCTGCGGGATAACATGGAGACCTGCGGTCGGAAGAGTGGCGCGGTCGGGAGACCCCGCCACAGCGGAGGGAGGTCGTTCGGATTGCCGGATATGTGCATGGAGGCCTACTGCTTGCCTCGGATTTCGTAGGCTGTGGCGTGGGCCTCTTTCACATATTCAAGGAACTTCTCATGAGGCACATCGACGCCACTTACCAGACCGATGCTGTAGTTCTCGCCGTCGAGCGAACGGCCCGTGAGGGGCTGGTCCGGGTATTGGAACCAATGAGCGCCCACGAATACCGGATGCTCGGCAATGCTTCTCACGTACTGGGCATACAGCCGGCCGCGGTGGTCCTGATCGTCCGCGGCCTGCAGCCCGGTGTGAAACATGCCGCGGTCGAGGGCGCCGAAATGAAACTCGCCGATGATGGCCGGTTTGTCGAGGTCGCCTAACACGGCCGGCGGCACCATGGGCAAGTAGAAGTTGATGCTGACGACGTCCACCACGTCCGCACAGGCCTCGAGTACCGGTCTCGGGCAGTAGAACGGCGTGAACCGGCAACCCAGGTAGAGCTGATTGGGTGCATACCTCTCGAGGGCGTCGGCGATGGTTTTGAAATAGTGATGGCCGAATGCGTACTCGAATTCGTCGGCATCGAGCTTGCTAGCTTCGGTTGGCTCGACCGGCAGGCGCACCTCATCCCACGATTCCGCGGTGATGCCCCATGCCGCATTCAGGGCCTCGATGGTTTCGTACTTCTCCTGCAGGCGCTCGATGAAAACCACGCGCGCGGGCTGGTCAGGCGGACACGCCAGCGTCGAGGCCGCAATGTCCACCCATGACATCTCGTTGTCGACGAAATAGCCCACCACCAGCGGGTTGTCGGCGAACGGCGCCGCCGCACGCTGAATATTGTTGTCGACGCGCTCGGGGAAGCCCGGGTCGAACACGTCCATCATTTGCCCCCAGTATCCCCCGCTGGCTTCGAGCATACGGCCCCCACGGGTGCCTGCGGTCACGGTAAACGGCAAGGTGCTCTCCTCGAGGACCTCCCGGCGCGACCAATTCGCCACGGTGTTGAACCCCCAGGCACGGAGACGCTTGAGTGCCAGGCTGCGGAAGGCCGGTTGCCAGTCCTCGCCGTGTTTGCGTTTCTGGTTCAAGGCATAGAAACCCAGCGTCTCGCCTGTTCCGCCGATCGGATCGGCCATGATAAATGAGCTCGAACGGCCCAGAAACTCGCCGAATGGGCCGTCCTTTTCGGGAATCCACTCGAACCAATCCTCTCGTCCGGTGATAAACGTAACGTCTCCGGGGTAGATACAATTGACGCCCCACGACAGAAACAGCCGTCCCTCGGGGGTTACCAGCCACCACTTGCCGTTGTATTTCTCGGTGCGGAACCAGCCGGTCGCCTCGAGCTGGGGCCCGTCCGCCCACCCGCCGAGCCGGTCGTGCTGTGGAAGCGCGGGCGCGGACTCGAGTTCGGCCAGTTCCTGCTCATGCCGGATCTGCAGGTCTTCCTCGTCATACACCTTGCCCGGCCATTCCTCGTGGGCGAATTGCCCGAACCGATCAACAAACGGCAGGGGCACCGCATGGGCGACGGGGCTGTCTTCCTCGAACGTCAGGAGATTGTCGAACAGTAAAGGCAACTCGCGCCCGGGATTCCGCACCACGAGAGTGATGCTCGAGACCGTGACGAGCCGCTCGACGGTCGTAATCCCCGGCAAGGTCCGCGCGACCGGGCCCATCACAGGGATTCCGTGCATTCCCCAATAGGGTCCCCGCCCTTCGTTGCTGAAATACACGCGCACCCATTCCTGTTCGCCGGGCGGGATGGTCATCTTGCCATCCATGGTGCGCGGCAACTCCGCCGCCGTGTTGCCGAAAACGGTCATCTCGACCTCGACAGAGGTGTCGTTGGGATTGGTCACCGCGACGGCGACGCCGGCGGCGCCCGCCCAGTTCCAGCCTGTTTCAGGACCGCGTATGACGAGCGTGGGCCGGCTGGTGTCGTCAAACACCGTTTCGAGCATACCTCCAGGGCCCTCGGATTCGTGCACAATCCGGCACGTGGCATCCCTGGTCTCGACGCGGGCCAATGCTTCCGCCCTGTCAAACGCTTCGACGACAGTGGCGCCCTCGATAGA
>SLSB01000267.1 GCA_007130675.1 Candidatus Hydrogenedentota bacterium
GAGGAGCATCCCGCGTGGGATCTCGAGGCGCGGTACCTAGCCCTGGCCTTGACCAACTACATCTGCACGTTGTCGCCTCAACGCATCATCCTCGGCGGGGGCGTGATGCAGCGGCAGTCGCTATTCCCGAAGATCCGCCAAAACGTGCTCGAGTTACTCAATGGATACGTCCAATCCCCGGCCCTGCTTGAGCAGATTGACGCATACATCGTCCCTCCCGGCCTTGGCAATCAGGCCGGTGTGCTGGGCGCTATCGCACTGGCGCAGGACGCCGCCCGCGAGAAAGCGGCGCACACATGAACGGGTCAGCACAGTATGAAAACATCCGACCTTGACTATATGCTCCCTGAAGAGCTGATTGCGCAGCATCCCTGCGAACAGCGTGACGAATCGCGCCTGCTTGTGCTGGACCGCGCGGCGGGTTCCATGACCGTGGACGTGTTTCGGAACATGCCCGCTTACCTGCGTCGCGGCGATTGCCTCGTGCTCAACGACACCCGGGTCATTCGCGCGCGTCTGCGCGGGCGAAAACCCACGGGCGGACAGGTCGAGGTGTTTCTGCTGCACGAAACCGCCCCTGGCGAATGGGACGCGCTTGTTCGGCCGTCGTCCAAGGTCAAACCGGGTACGCCGGTACATATCGCGGCTGGCGTCGACGCGGTCGTGGGCGAACGGATTCCCGGAGGCCGGCGCCATGTCTCGTTTGCGCAGGCCAACGTGCTGGAAATTCTCGAGAAGACCGGCGAGGTGCCACTGCCTCCCTATATCCAGCGCGACACGCCGGACGCCTCGGACCTCACGCGGTATCAGACCATTTATGCGGACACTCCGGGCGCCGTGGCCGCCCCGACGGCGGGACTGCATTTCACCGACGATGTGTTCGCGCGCCTCGATGACGCGGGAATCGCGCGCCAATTCCTGACGCTTCACGTCGGATACGGCACCTTCCGGCCCATCCAAGTGGAACGCCTCGAAGACCACCAGCTCGAGCCCGAGCAATTCACGTTTTGCGAGGACACCGCCGCCACCCTGAACGCCGTTCGGGCAAACGGCGGGCGCATCGCCGCCGTGGGCACAACGGTCACGCGCGTGCTCGAAACCCAGCACCAAGACGGCCTTTTTCAACCCGGCACGGGTGAAACCAATCATTACATCTACCCGCCCTACGACTTTCAGGCGGTGGACGTCCTCCAGACGAATTTTCACCTCCCACGATCAAGCCTGCTCGCGCTGGTCTGTGCCTTTGGCGGCCCCGAATTCATTCTCGACGCCTACCGCTTCGCCGTAGAAGAGCGGTTTCGCTTCTACTCCTACGGCGACGCCATGCTGATCCTGTAGCCCGGCTCGGTCCATGCGGTTTGTGAATGACGAACGTGTTTCGCTCACGGATTCTCAATCGACTACACTACAGCACGTGAAAACTGACACAAACGAAGTAGAGACCCATGACATGAGCAACACCGAGACACCGGGCATGGGGCGTCTCTGGTGGGAGGGCATGCGTTGCGGTTTGCGCAACGTCCCGCACGTGCGCGACAGGGCGGCATTGCGGCATACGCTGCGGCTTCTGCTGTGCCCGGTAGACCTTTGGCGCTATGCCGAGTTCGCCGCGGTTCTCGCGGCGTACCGGGGCCAAAGCCCGATTCTCGACATTGCCAGCCCCAAACTTCTTTCGCTCGTGCTGGCGCGGCGGTTCGGCGCACATGTTTTCACCGGCGACATTGTGCGGCAGCTTGGCGAAGAAATCGCCGTATATGCGTGCGCGGCCAATCGCGGCGCTCTCACACCCTGTGTGTTTGATGCACGTGCGCTGCCTTTCGCCAATGAGTCGGTGCCCTTTGTCTACAGCGTGAGTGCGGTCGAGCATATCGGCAACGACGGCGATGGGCAAGCCCTCCGCGAGATGGGCCGCGTGCTCGCGCCGGGCGGGACGGCGGTCATCACGGCGCCGGCCGGGCCGGAGTTTCGCGAGATCTGGCTCGAGCACGACCCTTACGGACGTCAGCCTGCGGACGGCGACCGCGTCTTCTTCTCATACATCTACGACAGGGAGACACTCCACGAGCGTCTGGTGAAACCGAGCGGATTAACGCTGGAGACGCTATCCGTGTGGACGGAGAACCCGCCCGGCTGGTACGAAACGCACTATGTCCCCGCAGTTGCCTCGGGCCCGCTCCGAGCGGCCGCCACCAAGGCGCGCGACCCCTGGCTGGCCCGCCGGCACATCACAAAACTACCGGACGGCGCGACATGCACCGGCCGGGGCGTGGCAGCGCTGGTGCTTCGCAAACGAGGGGAAGAAACGAAAAAAAGCCCGCCAATCTGACAGATCAGCGGGCAAAATCTCTATGGCGGAGAGACCGGGATTCGAACCCGGGGTACGGTTACCCGCACAACGCCTTAGCAGGGCGCCACCTTCAGCCACTCGGTCATCTCTCCGTTGAAGTACTCAGCACTTTAGCATGTTATCGCGAAAAGATGCAACCCGTGATGCGGGATCCGAACAACCAGATTCTGCATTTTGTTGCCAGTCATGCTCTTGGCGAGGGGTCCTGCTTTCTGCTATGGTTTGCCGCGGTTCAAGAGATAATCCTGGGAGGACACCACGCGTATGAGATACTGCGGATACGTGGCCGTGCTTGTTGTAGGTGCATTGTGCGCGGGAGGCTGTGCGACGACCATGAGCGGACGAATTGCCGAAGAACTGGGTATTTCCACCGGCTTTATCAACAAGACCATGGAGGCGCGCGGCGAGGAGCGGGCCTATGCCGTCTATGTGCCGCGCCATTATGACCCTTCGAAGGCGTGGCCGTTGATCGTCTTCCTGCACGGGGCTGGCGAGCGCGGCGACGACGGGCTCCTGCAGACCGAAGTCGGGCTCGGCAGCGCGATCCGCCGCAATGCCGCATGGTTCCCGGCCATCGTGGTCATGCCACAGTGTCCCGAGGGGGTGTGGTGGGACAAAGCGGTCGAAGATATCGAGCGCGCTTACGAGCTGACGCGCATGGAATATAATATCGACCCTGGGCGCATGTATCTCACCGGTCTGTCGATGGGCGGGTACGCAACGTGGATGTACGGGGCGCAGACGATTGACCGCTGGGCAGCGCTGCTTCCCATCTGCGGCGGCGGAAACGCCGAGGATGCGCCGGCACTCGCTCGAGTGCCCACCTGGGCCTTCCACGGCGCCGACGACGAGACCGTCAAGCCCGAAGAGTCGCGCAAGATGGTCGAGGCGATCAAGCAGGCGGGGGGCGATATCCAATACACCGAGCTTGAAGACACAGGCCATAACTCATGGGACGCGGCCTACCGCGACCGAAGGGTCATCCGCTGGCTGTTTCGGCAGAGGAAATGATCAGAACGAATATGGGAAGATGCAGGAAAAGACGCGGGTAACCGCAGAGTTGCACAACCAATTGAGGGGTAAGACTCATGCAATGGACACGACGTGAACTATTCGGCGCGGGCTTGGCGGGCGCGGCTGCCTGGGCATTGCCTCGCACGGCCGCGACAGCTGTCCCGCAGACATCTCACGGCCCGAAAATCGGGCTCAGCATTGCCGCGTATTCCTTCCGGGATTATCTGCCGCAGGGCGACACACCCGGGGAGATCACCCTGCACGACCTCTGCGATATGGCCGCCGGGTGGAACCTCGACGCTATCGAGCTCACCTCGTACTATTTCTCCTCCGAAGAAAAGGCCTACATTCACTCGCTGAAAGCCAAGGCGTTTCGATTGGGCCTGGATATCTCGGGCTTGCCCATCCGCAACAATTTCTGCCTGCCGCCCGGCGAGGAGCGCAACGCCCAGCTCGCCCACGTCAGGACCTGGGTCGGCCACGCCGTCGAACTCGGGGCTCCGTGTATTCGGGTATTCGCCGGCAATCGCAACGACCCGGACCATGATTTCGCCTGGATGATTGATTGCATGAAACAGGCCTGCGATTATGCGGGCTCGCGCGGCATCTTTCTCGCCATCGAGAATCATGGCTATCTCACCACCACCGCCGACGCGCTCCTACGCATCCTCGAAGAAGTCGGCCACGAATGGCTCGGGGTGTGTCTCGATACGGGCAATTTCCGCGAGAACCCCTACGAAAACATGGCCGCGGCCGCACCGTATGCGATTGCCGTGCAGGTCAAGACAGATGTGCGCACGCCCGACGGCTCCGGCATCGAGGACGCCGATTTCGACCGCATCGCCGGCATCCTGCGCGCGGCAAACTATCGCGGATACGCCGCCCTCGAGTATGAGGGCAGGGAAGACCCCATGACCGCCGTGCCGGTGCATCTCGAACAACTGCGCGGCGCCATTTCGTCGTAGGCTTACGGGCACTGCAGCGCGCACGTCACGAAGTCTGTGCCATGCGCCGCTCGAGCGATTCGAGTGCATGCGAGACAGCCTGAACGTTGTTCTTCTCGACCAGCTTGCGCAGTTTGGCGATTGCTCCGCCAACCTTCTTGCCGCCGCGGCGGGTGCCAAACAGGTGCCTGCTCACCGTGGATTGCGTCACCGCGAGCGACTCGGCGATCTCGACCTGCGTCATCCCCTCGAGGTAATACAAGCGCAGAATGTCCCGCTGCCGCGGTGTGAGCTTCGAGTCGATCAGCGTATTCACCGCGGGCATCACCCCCTGAAAGAAATCCTGGAGCGCATACCGCCGCTCGCGATCCTGTTCGGTCTCGAACCAAAGATTGCGTTCGGCAGGGACATTCTCAAGGTATCTTGAACTCGTGGGTATTTCCCAGAAGTCCGCATTGAACCCGGACATGACTACTTCCTTCTCGTTCGTTGACGTTGCATCTGCGTTTCACTTCTCGGGCGCTGGGAAACTGTTCCCTGCGCAGGGTCCCAATCGCGTGCTTGTGACGAATCACTGGTCGTAGAGTTCGCATCTCGATTCCTCCTTGCCCCTCGGGGCCGTGTATTGCCCGGTTGCCGGGCACATTCGCCAATAAAAAACGCCGCAGGCTGTTTGGTTCGCCTGCGGCGTCTCGAATACTCTGTTTGTGGATGACCTATCCTGAGCGAGACTCCCGGGAAAGCGAACCGCAAGCGCCATAAATGAGCACCGCGTGGCGCACGGCGTGCGTACGGCGTTGCGGCCCCATGGCGCTCCTAAAGTTGCGCGTACGCATCGTTCGTCTCACTTTCCCATCGGTTCATTGACCAGAATCACGCTGGCCGCCCTTCCCTGCATCCCACCAGCGAAGTGCCTATCAATACCATATGGCAGTCTGAAAAGCAACTTCGCCGCTTCGAAAAATGCAAGGAGTCCTATACCCGCTCACGGCAATATGCATACTTTCGCGTCCAATTCCAGGGCTCTTGCAATAAACCTCGAGAGATTCTTGAACTGTTTGGTCACGAAACTGATGTTGAATGACTGGCCCCAATAGTGCCGCGTTGCTCGAAACGTGGTGCCGGGGCAGACACGTTTGCCAAGAGCGCGCGGCAAGATGCCGCGTCTACACTTTGGCAAAACACATGTGCGCGCAGAGCAGATGCGGCATCTTTGGCGTACGGCGGTTTGCCGCCGCTTTTCGGTCGCCGGACAAACCCAGAGGTGCGCTGAAAAACATGGCAACCTTCCTGGAATGTTCCGAGCTGGCGCTCGGCGCCCCCAAAGGCGCGACAAGGATCTTGACGCAATCCGGTGATTACCCTGGCGGATGCAAAGCCTCGAAAGGACCGATAGGACTTATGAGATGCGTAAGACCTATACCCGCCCGCTCGCCAGCCCCACCCCCTGCGCTTTCCCACCCTTCGCACGTTCTCACCTCCTCACCCCGCCCACCACCATTCCCATGCTTCCCATGGGCCTCATTAGACCTACGCGTCATATGAGCGGAGAACCCGTCCGCTCGCCACCCCCGCACCCCCTTCCCAGGGGTTTTGCGTGTACATAATTGTGCACAAACCGGCCCGGTGATAGTGCGATGTTCATTTCTGTACATATTCGAAAAAAAGAATTTCTTTCCAAAGCTTTACATTTTCAGCAGTTTAGGATAAATTGTTGACGATGGCACGGGGATTGCTAATCAGAAAGCGCCGGGTCATATCGTTTTTCCCAAGGGGAAACGGTTCATTCTTGACGAGCGTTGGGGAGAATCGTACCCGTGCCCTGGGGGATGGAAGAGAGTACGCAGAAGGAGAACCGGGGAGAGAGTGCCGTGCAGCCTGCAACCCGAAGTGTCATTCTTGTTGTCGACGATGAAAATGGTCCGCGTCAAGCCTTGCGGATGTTGCTGAAGGAAGACCACGAGGTTCTCCTGGCCTGCAACGTTGCCGAAGCGCAAGCGCTTCTCGCGGTCCAGTCAGTGGACCTCGTCATCACGGACCTGCGCATGCCCAAGCAGTCGGGCGTAGAACTGCTCAAATGGATCAAAGAGACCTCACCCGATATCGAGGTGATCATCCTCACTGGGTTCGGCGAACTCGATACCGCCATGAAGGCCGTGTCTTACAGAGCCTTCGCGTACCTCGAGAAACCTTTCGACAACGACGAGCTACTCGGCCACATCCAGCGCGCGCTCATGCAGCGGCATCAGGACCGGGAGCGCCGCCGCTTGCAGGAACTGGCGCTCGATGCCAACCGGTTCGAATCGGTGGGCCGGTTTGTCTCGGGAATCCTGCACGATTTGGGCACGCCCTTGTCGGTAATCGGCAGCCAGGTTGACCTCATCGCGCCCGAGGAAGGATTTGCCGGACTCGAACGCCGTCTCAACCTCATCCGTTCGCAATCCGAACACTGCAACACGCTCGTGCGCAAAGCCATGGGCTTTCTGCGACATCAGACCAACGCCTTCTCGACCATTGGGCTGAACGACATCGTGGAATCGTGCTTTGACGTTGCCCGCCCCGTCCTCGTTCGCCAGGGCATCCGTATCCACAAAGAGCTCGCGCCTGACATCCCCGCGTGTTACGGCGACCTGGTGCTCTTACGCCAGGCCGTGCTCAATATCATCGTCAATGCCTGCCAAGCCATGGAAACGCAAGAGGACCCCCGCGAGATTCACGTGCGCACGTGGACCGAGGAAGGCCGCATCTACCTGAGCATGCGCGACACCGGCCCGGGCATTCCCGGTGCCGTGCGCCCAAGGGTCTTCGAAGCCTTCTTCAGCACCAAAGGCGACAAAGGCAGCGGCATCGGCCTTGCTGCCGTCAGCGACATCATGATGAAACATAACGGGCAGGTCGTGCTCGAGGACATCGACGGCCCCGGCGC
>SLSB01000064.1 GCA_007130675.1 Candidatus Hydrogenedentota bacterium
GCGATGCGCGAAATCAGCCCTGCCGCAGAGCACTCAGCTGCTTGTCATGACCGGGATTGTGTTTTGATATGCCGGGGGTGTCTGCCCCATAATGGGGGTACCGATTGGGAGGCACGCCCACTTTCAAGGTTTGGCATGACGCGTTGCACCCTGCAGATTCTATTGCACGGCAACAGGAACCGAGGTTTTATCACTATATGACATCCGCGGTGCATGACCGACCCTCATGGCTTGCCGAGGCTCCCCCGGAAGAGCTGCGCCGGATTGTGGATGCGCTCTACCGCGCCCATCGACTGGTCGCCGCCATGATAGACCTCGACGCGCTGCTGGAAAGCATCCTCGAGGAGAGCAAACAGGTGGCGCATGCCGAGGCATGCTCGCTGCTGTTGTATGACGCCGCCCAGGAAGACCTCTACTTCCGTATTGCATTAGGGGAAAGCGGAGATTTGCAGACGCTCAAACGTGAAATCCGCCTTAAACTCGGGCAGGGGATCGCGGGGACTGCCGCGGCCGCGCGCGAGTCCGTCAATGTGGCCGACGTCACGACAGACGCCCGGTTTTATGCCGCGGCGGACGAACGGTCGAATTTTCAGACGCGCAACCTTCTGGCGGTGCCGCTGATTGACCGCGATCTTCTTATTGGGGTTATCGAGGTGGTCAACAAGATAGACGGTCCGCATTTTACGGATATGGACCTTCATGTCATGGAGATGTTTTCGGCGCTGACGGCGGCGGCGCTTGCGAACGCGCGCCTGATCGAGGAAAACCTGCGTGCCGAGCGCCTGGCCGCCCTGGGTCAGGCGGTGGCGGGCATGTCGCACCACACCAAGAACATTCTCGCGGGCATGACGAGCAGCGTCGATCTCATTGACCAGGGATTGCGCCAGGGAAACCAGGATTTCCTGCATCAAAGCTGGCCGGTGTTCCGGCGGTGCACCGAGCGCATCTCGAATTTTGTCGAGGATATGCTGGCCTACTCGAAGCCGCGCATTCCCATGCGCAGGCCCTGCGACCTCGATGCAGTCATCCAAGACGCCTGCGAGACGTTTCAAGGCCTTCTCGTCGTAAAGAATGTCGACCTCGATGTGGACACGCAGCGGCTGCGGCGCCAACACCATCTCGATGACAGGGCCCTGTACCGGGTTCTGCTGAATTTGCTTACCAACGCCGCCGACGCCGTGCCGCGCGAAGGCGGCCGCGTGCGCATCACGGCTTTCGAATCGTCGGAAGGCCTGCTGCATCTCGAGGTAGCCGACAACGGGCCGGGCATTCCCGAGGGCGCTTGGGAAAGCATCTTCGACCCGTTTTTTTCGACCAAGGGTTCCGACGGCACAGGGCTCGGCCTGGCCGTTACGAAAAAGATCGTCGAAGAACATGGGGGAACCATCGAAGCCGGCGTTGCTCCCGAGGGCGGCGCCATCTTCAAGATATGTGTTCCCTCGCAGCAAACTGGGTCGTGAGGTGAACGGGTGGCAGTGAAAAAAGCCGATGCATTCGATTACGTTGGGTGGAAGTTCTGGTTTGTGGTCTTCACTCTGATCGCGATTCCCGCGATTTACGCGAGTTTTCAGGTTGTACGAGAGGGGACGACGTTTCTCGTGCCTGTAGCCATGGGCGGGATTACTGCGGCTATCGGGGCGGGGCTCGTGTCCTGGGCGCTAAACTCGGCGTTGCAGTATCGCGCAAAACGACGGCAACTGGCGGCGCGCAAGAAAGCCAAAAAGCGCTGAAGCGCAAGGAAATGTACCACAGATCATTTTGAGCCATGGCTGAACTTCACGATATCGAAGCTCATTTGCTTGAAAACCCGGGCGACCATGCGCAACGGTGGCGCCTGGCGAAGAAGCTGTATATGGCGCGCGAATACCGGGATGCCTTGGCGCATCTGCTGATCCTCAAACGGAACACCGAATGGAAACTCAATCACAGCAGGTACCTTGCCGCAACCTACTACCGCCTGGGCCGGTACGACGAGGCCATCAAGCAGCTTCTCGAGGCCATTGCCACTTGGCCTGACGAAATTCCGCTTCGCGAGCAGTTGGCCCGCGTATATGAAGTGGCGGGAAACACGGGTGACGCCGTGCGTGTCTGGCAGGAAATCCTCGAGCTGGATCCACGGCACCCGATTGCCGCGCCGAGCGTACAACGCCTGACCGCGGCCCCCGCCGAGCTGACGCCGGAACAGGAACTGCACCTTAACGACAGCGACAGCGGCATTGATCTTGTCGCCGGCATGGCCTGTCCGAAATGCGGCGCACGTAACAGCCTCGATTTTGAGCGGTGTTGGCAATGCCACGCCTTGATTGCCGGTCCCGGAACCCCGACGCCCGACATCCGCAAACCCAAGGGGGCGAGCACGTCGGTGCGGGCCTGGACAGTTCTCATCGGGTTCGTGACCGTGGCGCTTGTTACGGGGGGGGTGTACATCACCTTGCGCTTCGCAGCCAGCCGTCCCGCCACCGAGGATGGCTTTATCGTGGCCACAAGCGTCGATAGCCTGTTGAACCATGAATGGTTCCTGGCGCGCATGGCGGCGGGCGGGGCGCTCTTCGCGGCGTGGCCGGCCATCCTGTGGCTGGCCGCAATCACCTGTTGTGACAGGCCTGTCGGGTTCCGTTACATTGCGGGAGCGAGTCTTCCCGCGGCAGCCCTGACGTACGTGCTGCTGTGGCTGCCGTTCCGGATGATGCCCTTTGCCATAGCCGCACCCATTTTGATGACCCTCATTGCAGTGCCGCTGCTTTTCCCGGTGGGCCCGTTCCGCGCGCTCATCGCCTGGACGGTCCACATCGTTCTCGTGTTCCTGTGCGGATTTGGCGTCTTCGTAGCCGTGGCCGATGTTTCCACCCTCAACCACCTTGGCGACCTGCTATCGCTGGACGCCGCCCGCCGGGAAGAGCTTCCCGAAGGCGTGTATACTATGTCCGCGACGCAATTGCCCGCTGAATGGTCCGTAACCTGGGCCGATACAGGTTCGGTGTGGCTGAATAGCGCGGGCCGTCTCGTGCACTTCGAAATTACGGCAGACGAGCCCAATGCCTTGTTGAGGGCCGACTTCCTCGAAATGGGTTATCTGCAATATTCTGAGGAACAGCCTGCCCCCATCGAATTTACCTATGCCATAGTTCCGCAACGCAACTATACACTTCGACTTCGAGGCCGTGGCGCGGGGGCCGGACACGTCAGCATTTCGGGCCTCTTACTCCCGGAAGTCACCGCGAAGTAGTGTAAACCATGCAAGAGCCCGGCAAGGATATCAGCCGAATGGAGACACAAAGCCTCTCAAACGACAAAGGACTGCTTGCAGCCGCCGAGTATTCGCGGACGCATGACGACGACCCCGAACACGCAGCACAGGTGTGCCGTCTGGCGATGCAGATATTTGACCAAAGTGTGGCGGTTCACGGTTTGGGCGAAGAAGACAAACGTCTGCTGGCCGCCGGCGCATTGCTCCATGACTTGGGCTGGAAAACCCGGCCAGCGGCCCACCACAAAGGGTCGCGCGACATTATTCTCGTGGCTGAGATTGACGGATTCACCCCCAAAGAAACTGCCATGATCGCGTGCCTTGCCCGGTACCATCGCAAGGCCCATCCGAAAGACCACCACAAGGTCTTTCGCGGTCTCAACACCAAGGCGCGCGACCGGGTTCGAAAACTCGCCGCCCTGCTCCGTATTGCCGACGGCTTCGACCGCTCGCATGCCTCGACTGTCAAGAAGCTGCGCGTCCGGGTGCAAGAAAAGACGTTCACCATCGCTGTCGAACAAGAGCCGCATAGCGCCCTTGACATCATGGGCGCGGAACGCAAGAAAGGGCTTTTCGAAGAAGTGTTTGGGCGCGAGGTCGTGATCCAACCCCCTTCATCCGGGCAAAGGGAATAGCGTAGACCGAGACGTTCTTGGAGGCCGTTGCGCAGACTTGGGTTGCGAAGAAGGCGCCCGCTTTTTCTGCAACAGATTGTTCTGGGATACTTCACAGCAGCCTGCGTTATCTGAAAATCACAATCCATTCACGCGCAACTGTGTGCGTAAAACTCGGATGCCTGCCAGTCAGAAGCTCTGAAATATCCGGGCTAATCGGGCATCCCGAGCGATGCAATCGGAATGACCGCCATCTCGGCGCTGTTACGGTTGCCGCCCCGCCCGCCGCAATTCGAATAAACTACGTACAAATAACCCTCGTGTTCAACAGCATAGGGATACGACAATCGGCCGTTTTCCGCGGATTCGCCGGGGCCTTGCGCAAACACGGCGTCGCGAATGCGGAACACGTGGCTCAGGGCCTTTTCGCCGGGTTTACTCACCGCGATGGTCAGGGGGGTGCGTCTGTTGCCGTGGCCGCGCACGGTGGTTCCCACGAGATACCGCTGGCCCGTGCTGAGGAGGCCCGCATAGGCTTTGGTGCATGGCATGGGCAGGTTGGTCCATTCAACTTCTGACCACGTGCGGCCGAAGTCGGTGCTGCGCGCGATCTGCGCGTTGGGATGTTGACCGCGCGCACGGATGATGACGAGAATCTCATCGTCATCCACAAGCACCGTGGATTCGCCCCAGATGTTGCGCATATCCTCGGGTATCGGCAGAAGGATACGCTCCCATGCCGTGAAATCGTCTCCCCGGCTGATAGCCACCGCGGGCCATGCCCATCGGTGGCCGTCGGGTATGTCCATCCCCGCCATAATCCAATTGCCGTCCCCCATGCGGATGGGTTCGTCCATGGGCCAGAATCCGTCGATGACCGTTCCCCGGAGTTCCCAGTCCAAGCCCGCGGCTTCGGCATCGGCGGGTTCGCTGGTCAACACATAGGCTTCGGTGCGCAGATTCGCGAAGGCTTCGCCAAACCGGGCAAGAAACACCCACAGCGTGCCCTCATGGGAAAGAAATACGCCATGACTTCGGCCTTCGTCTTCCGTATGCGGGGCGATCATCCACACGGGGCTCCAGGTGCGTCCGCCGTCCGCGCTGTGCCTGCCCTGCGCCACTTCGGTGGGCGTGTTTTCGCTGCCTGTGTTGTGCCCCCAGAAGGTGTAGAACAGCCCTTCATGCCAGACACACGCCATGCCGTGAAGCCAGTTGTAGCCGTCGACTTCGATTTCGCGTCTCTTCACCACCTCGAACCGCACGCCTTCGAGCAGAGGCGTTTCGGCGGCGGCAGGAGGAGTTTTCTCGGGATTCCACAGCGGGTAGGCCTCAGGCACGGTGAGACCGCTTTGCGGTCCCGAATCCGCGGCATCCGCGCCAGGCACAACAATCAGGGCCACACCCAACACGATGGCTGACACCAGCATGGACAACCCTCCCCGAAAACACAACGCGGCGGGAGGACCGGCCTCCGCGCCGCGCTGCCGATTGATTCTATGCGGCCAACACCAGAACGCCCTGGATGCTCAGTCCAATTCTTTGATGTAGATGTTGCGGAATTGCACGAGGCTCGCGGCCGAATCCCAATCATCGCGTTCTTCGTGGTATCCGCCGTGATGCTGAAGCGCGAGGGGTCCTTCTTCCGGCACACCCGGCAGTTGGGTGTCTTCGATCACTGTCTCTCCGTTGAGCTCGACCGTCAGCCGGTCGCCTTTCATGGTGATGAGAAAGGCGTTCCACTCGCCGACAGGTTTGTCAGCGTGTTTTTTTGGCGTAGCCCCCGCGCGCACCTCGGGCGGCATGTTGGGGTCCGTACGGTAACCCCAGACCTCGCCCGACCCCACCGGCCAGCACCAGATGTTCACCTGGGCCTTGCTCGAACCGCGCACATACACGCCCGAGTCCGCATTCGGGGTCGGGGTGACGATTACGTTGCCCTCGTCATCGGTTTTGTAGCTGCCATCGGGCAAAATCGTCGGCATATTATACTCGCCTTTCGTGGCTTTGATCCGCCATTCGAGGTAGAGCTGGAAATCGCCAAACGATTCTGTCGACCAGAGGTTCTTGTCGCCAGGCAAGTCCCGGCGCGGATTGCAGTCGATGACGCCGTTTACGACCTGCCAGATCTCTTCATGTCCCGACCGGTTTTCCCAGCCCTCGAGGCTCTCGCCGTCGAAGAGCGAGCGCCATTCCTCACCCTCGGGCGGCTGGGCCAGCGCGGTAACGGACAATGCCAATGCTGCTGCGAAAACGACTACCCATGCTCTTTTCATCGTACACAAACTCCTCTGTTTCCGCCCGAAGCGGTGGTTGTTCTCTAAAGATCGAGTACGTTGTCCATGCGCGCGGCGATCTCGGCGAGGCGCTCGCGGCCGCCGCCTCCGACCTCAGCGGTGACCCAGCCTTCGTAGTTGATCTTGGCGAGTTCGGCGCGCACCGCCGCCCAGTCAATCGACCCTTCGCCGATCTCGACGTCGAATCCCTTCCACAAGCCCTCGTTCATCTGTTTGTCGCGGCTGTACTCCTTGACATGAAGCCGGTGGATGCGTTCTCCGAGGACCGGAATCCAGTGCTCGGGCCACCCGAACCGGACGACGTTGCCGATATCGAAATACGCGCCGACCCATTCGCTCTCGAGTTCGTCGATATACTGCCGCATCTCGAGAGGACTCAAGAGGAAATTGTTCCAGACGTTTTCGACCAGCAACTTGATTTGCTGCTCTTCCGCGTGTGGAATCGCCTCGCGGATCTTTGCCTGGGTCTCGACGTAGTTCTCGGCGTACGGCATGTTTTCGTTGACCCGGCCCGCCACGAGCAGGACCGATGTCCCTCCGTAGGCTTTCGTCAGGTCGACGGCCTCGTCGATACCGTCAACCGAGCCCAGCATCACGCCATGGACGACGATTCCGGTCTCTTCAACAGCGCGCACCGCCTCTTCGGGGGGCACGTCGTCCCGCACCCGAATCTCGACTCCGTCAAACCCGGTGTCCTTCAGTAGCTTGAACTTGTCCATCACGGACAGGTCGCCACCGATCATGTTGTAGACGACCGCCTTCTTGAGTTTGCCCGTGAACTGCCCTGCCGCGGCCTTGGATGCCGCACTGGCCAAGGCCATCCCGGCGCCTGCTGCTGTTGCAGTCTGCACGAACTCCCTGCGCGTCATTGAACTAGACATAGGTCCCTCGCTTCGTAAGGTTGGTTTTGTTGCCGCACCATTTCCCGCATTGTAGAAGCGGCGGCAGGCATTTTCAACTGGCCGCACGAGTTCAGGCGGCAGGCCCATCTTCTCAAAAGAAAAGCCAACGCTTATGAATGCGTTGGCTTAACACTGCACCGTGGTGCAGATCTGTGCCGGA
>SLSB01000579.1 GCA_007130675.1 Candidatus Hydrogenedentota bacterium
AGCCGCCACATTTTTCATCAGATACGGATCGTACTGGATGGTCTTCTGCCGTCCCTGCCGGGACTCATGTGCTTGGTGCGAGCCCTGAACCCCGGGTTGAAACCCGAGGCTTTTTTCTATCGTGCCTGCGGCACTTTCAACCACGAACGGCAACGGCAGTTGAGCCCAGAAGAGGCATTTCCTGCCGGCAAACTTCATTATGTTAGCGCTTATGGGGGGCAACCCGGGGACTTGGATATCCAAACACGTCCAGTCCCGAAAGGGACGACAGAGACGGGTCCGTTTTCATTACGACAGGGCGCATAATGGAGTCTTTTCTACCGTCGCTTGCGGGACTCATGCTGTGGTTGAATCTCGGGTCCCCGGGTTGCCGCCCGGGGCTATTTTCGATCGTGCCTGCGACACTCTAAACCACGCACGGAAACGGCAGCGAAACCTATATAAAGGCAGTTCCAGCCTGGGAATTTCCTTATGTTAGCGCTCATAGGGCCGGCGCCTGCTTTACCTCGCACGTTTTGCCGCGGCCACGGCGTTTTGCATAAGCATCGCAATGGTCATAGGACCAACCCCGCCGGGAACCGGCGTGATCGCGCGCGCTTTTTTGCTGGCAGCCTTGAAATCAACATCGCCAACGAGCCGGTACCCGCGGGGATTGCTCTTGTCCTCGACACGGTTCACGCCCACATCGATAACCACAGCGCCCTCTTTGATCATGCTGCCTTTGACGAACTCGGGCACGCCAATCGCTGCCACAAGAATGTCGGCCTGTTTCGTGATGGACGCCAGCTTCTTCGTACGCGAATGGCAGATGGTCACCGTGGCATTCGCTCCCTCGGCCTTCTGAATGAGCAGGGCCGCCAGCGGCTTGCCGACGATGTTCGACCGGCCCACAATAACCACGTGCTTGCCCGCGGGATTGCAGCCGCTGCGCAACAACAACTCCTGGCAGCCGTGCGGGGTGCAAGGCATCATCGCTGGTTCGCCGATCAGCAGTTTGCCCACGTTGACCGGGTGAAAACCATCAGCATCTTTGGCCGGATCGATTGCCTTTACAATCTTATTTTCGTCAATCTGCTTGGGCAACGGGGACTGCACCAGGAATGCGTGAACCTTCGGATCCTCATTGAGCCTCTTGACCAGGTTCAGAACACGCCGTTCGGTAGCGTTGGCAGGCAGCTTGTGCACAAACGAGTTCATGCCCAGTTCATCGCAGGCCCGCGCCTTGCCTCGAACGTAGACATGGCTCGCGGGATCGTCGCCGACAATCACGACGGCCAATCCTGGTGTGATGCCTTGTTTTTTTAAGGCGTCCACCTCGGCTTTGACTTCCGCGCGGATCTGTGCTGCAATTTTCTTGCCATCAATGAGTCTCGCGATTTTTGGCATGGCTATCTCTTTCTCCTGAAACGTTGGACCCTTGACCGAAACGGCGACGAACCCTTTCGGACTAAAACAAACCGGCGATCTTCCCCTGATCGTCGATATCTACGCGCGTCGCACCTGGAATAGACGGCAACCCCGGCATCATGATGATATCGCCGCAGAACGGAATAACAAACCCGGCCCCCGCGGCAAGCCGCACCTGCCGGATCGGCACGCGAAAGCCCTCGGGACGCCCCTTGAGAGCGGGATTGTGCGACAACGAAAGCGGCGTCTTCGCCATGCACACCGGCAGGTGGCCGTACCCGTTATCCGTAATCCACGCGATGTCCTTTTCCGCAGCGGGTTCGTAGTCCACGCCGCCGGCCCCATACATCGTCGTCGCGATCGTCTGGATCTTCTCTTTGATGTCTGCCTCATCCGGATAGAGGTACCGAAAGCCATCGCTCGAAGCATCAGCCGCCTCGACGACCTTCTCGGCCAGCTCGACGCCTCCGTCGCCACCGCGAGCATGCACATCGCTGACCGCGACAGACATGGCGCCCGCCTCGAGAGCAGCCTCGCGCACCAGCTCGATTTCGGCCGGGGTATCCGTCGGAAAACGGTTTATCGCGACCACACACGGCACACCGAACGCCGCGACGTTCTCGATCTGCTTCGCCAGATTCACCACACCCCGGCGAATGGCATCAAGGTTTTCCTCGCGCAGCTTCGGATCAAGCGGTTTTCCTGGGCGAATCGCGAAATCGCCGCTGTGCATTTTGAGCGCGCGAATGGTGGCCACCACGACCATGGCATCCGGTTTAAGGCCACTGTACCGGCACTTAATGTTGACAAACTTCTCGGCGCCCATGTCAACGCCGAAACCGCTTTCCGTCACCACATAATCGCTGAGTTTCAGGGCGAGTCGGTCCGCAAGTATCGAGCTGTTGCCGTGGGCGATATTTGCGAACGGACCCGTGTGCACGAGCACGGGCGTGTTCTCGGTGGTTTGCATGAGCGTCGGCATAATGGCATCGCGCAGGAGCACGGTCATCGCGCCCGCGGCCCGCAGGTCCTCGGCTGTCAGAGGCGCGCCGCTGTGATCCTGGCCAATCACCACATTGCCGACGCGGTTGCGCAAATCGCGCAAGCCGTCTGTAAGGGCAAGCAGCGCCATTAACTCACTGGCGACGGTAATATCGAAGCCCGACTCGCGCGGCACCCCATGCGGTTTGCCGCCCAGCCCGATCACGATGTTGCGCAGCGCGCGGTCCGACACGTCCACCACGCGCCGCCATGTCACCGCGTGCGGATTGATGCCCTGCGCATTGCCTTGGTGCAAATGGTTGTCGATCATCGCGGCAAGGAGGTTGTGTGCAATTTCAACCGCGTGAATGTCGCCGGTCAGGTGAAGATTGAACTCCTCCATAGGCACAACCTGCGCATGACCGCCGCCCGCCGCGCCGCCTTTAATGCCGAAGGTCGGCCCCATCGAGGGCTGCCGCAGGCAGGCACACGCCCGTTTGCCGATCTTGTTGAGGCCGAGGCTGAGACCAATGGTAGTCACCGTTTTCCCTTCGCCCAGAGGCGTCGGGGTGATGGCGGTGACATCGATATACTTGCCGTTGGGCTTAGCGCTGAGGCGCTCGAGGGCGTCAAGGCGCACCTTGGCCTTATAGCGGCCATACGGTTCGAGCTCGTCTTCATCGAGACCCCAGGCCGCCGCGAGATCAACAATTTTATCGAGAGATGTTGCTTGTGCGATTTCCAGATCGCTTAACACGATACAGGCGCTCCTAGTGCGCGGACCTGCCGCGGCGAATTTGTGAGGTTGCTGAGCCCATGCGGGCGAATACCCCTTTCATGCGGGCGTATCATAGCCGAGCCGCCGAAAACCGGTCAAATAGGGCGACGTTTAGCCGTTGGCCTCTTCTCGATTTACAGCGCTACAAAGCAGCCCCCGACAATTCCGACGGCTCGGCCCGTTTGCCGGTTCTGTTTTGCGCGTTCACTCGGGCAGGGCAACCGCGCCCGGTCTGGCCGTCACTCCAATTGCCATTTGGGGTCCATGATCGCTTCTTCGTTGAACACCGCATGCATGATGGTGGTGCGAACATTCGTGGTGAAGATGATGTGAATCTTACCGTCGCGTGTCTGAATAGCGTAGGGATACGCAAACGTGTTCGCCCCGCCCACAATGTCGCGCCGGTAGCGGTATGTCTCGTCGTTATCGGTCGAAATCGCCACCGTCAAAGGCGTGCGAGAATTCATCGAGTTGTTGTACGCCAGCAACAGGTGACCATTCCTCAGCCGCAGAAAATCAACCGCCGAATTCGGATTCGGAAACTCCGTGTCTTCAGCATCGGACCAGGTGAACCCGCCGTCGCGCGATTCGCTGCGCAAAATGTACCCCGTCTCGTCCGGATCGTAGCCTCCGCCCCGCCGCATGTAGCTGACCAGATAGTCCGAGCTCAATTGCGCAACCTGCGGCTGAAGATTACCCCGCTCTGAAGAGATGCGGTTGGTTTCGGTCCACGTCTTGGTCTCGTGGTTAAAGCGCAAGAAGAAGCTCGAGGTGGTCGGGTCGAGCCACTCGCGGTCGCCCCCGGTCTCATGATACATCGGCAACAGGAAATCGCCGTTATCGAGTAGTTCGGGGCGGCCGCGCACCATCGTGCCTTCCTCGAGGGTCAATAGAAACGAATCCGACCAGGTCTCTGCGCCATCCGTCGAGATTTTGGCTTTGGTGCGGGCCTCGCTCCAGGTGTCTCCATAGCGGTTGACATAAAACAGCCACACGATGCCCCGTGGCCCTTGCCACACCACCGCGTTGCCCTCCCCGCGAAACGGCGTATTCGCGATTACTTCAGGGTGCGACCAATCAGTTGCGCCCGCCTCAAGCCGTGAACCGAATACCGCCGTATCGTCTTCATATTCGCCCGAGCCGCCGTAGTAAGCGATATACAAATCGCCGTTATCCAGCTCCGTGATCGACGCCGGGTGTTTGTAAGGACCCGGATGTTCAGGGCCGAAAACACGGTGGATTTCGATGTTACTGCCTTGCGCGGCAGCGCACAACACGGGCATCACAACCAGCCCCAAAAGTATGGCCGTCTTCAACATGGTTCGCTCCTTTTCGTAATGTATAGTTGTCTTTGGGTCATCTCCAGTGTTGACTCTCGATACCCGCTATGTCAACTCGACAGGTCGAAGATTGCGCCGAACCGCATCGGCCAATACCCACAAATCGGGCGCAGCCCCGGTCGGGGACAGCTCGGCAGAACAAAGTAGCCTCCTCACGTCTTTTTGGTCCCTTTCCCCCGTTCCGTCCACCATCATTTCTATTCTACTCTTCCTCCCACGTCAAAGCACCCTCTCCCATCATCCGCGAGTCCACCGTGCGCATTCAATCCTTCTTCAATACCTTTGCTCCAAGAGCGTGCGGCGTGCTACCATGTGCGCCGCTAGAGTAGAACCGCTTGATGTACATGGATGTAGGAGTGCGGATGGTTCATGCCCCGAAGCCCCGCTGAACCGCCGGACATGCGTGGCCGATATAGCACAGCAGTCTGGGGAACCCGCAAGACACGAGGTTACTGATGATACCGGTTACGTGTTCAAGTTGCGGCCTGCGAATACTGGTCCCGAACGCCGTACAAGGACGCTGGGGTATGTGTTTCGGCTGCGGCGCACGCATGATGGTGCCCCGAATAGTCACCGAACCGCAAGACAAGAACCTTGTGTTCGAAGCGGGGGAGCGCATCTCCGACCGATACGAGATCGAGGAGTTTCTGGGCCGCGGTGGAATGGGCGTGGTATATCGTGCCCGGGACCATCTCACCAACGAGGTCGTGGCGCTCAAATTCATGATCCCCGACCTGCTCAAGTCGCAGAAAGCTCAGCAGCTGTTCATTCAGGAAGCTCAAGTGGCGCGGCGGCTGCGCCACGAGAATATCGTCGCCGTCCATGATGTCAGCACCACCCCCGAGGGGGTGCTATACCTCTCGATGGAGTTCCTGCGAGGTCAGTCCATTCGAGCACTGCTGCGCAAGTACAGAAACGAGCGCCGCATGATGGATGTGCGCCTGGCCGTCCACACTGCAGCCCATGTATTGAAGGCCCTCGAGTACGCACACCGGATGGTGATTCACCGCGACATCAAACCCGAAAACGCGATGATGATGCCGGGAGAACATATCAAGGTCCTCGATTTCGGACTCGCCAAAGCAGTCGATGAAGAGGCGGCCCAGACGGGCGAAAAGAAACGTAAGCGCGTTGTCGGGACAGCAGCCTACGCGTCGCCCGAGCAAAAGAAATTTCGGCCCGTGGACCTCCGATCCGATTTGTATTCGACCGGACTGCTGTTCTATGAGCTGCTGACCTTGCGCACACCCACGGAAGAACATATCGAGGTGACCAAAGCCCGCAGCGACGTGGCTCCTTCACTTGTGCATGTTCTCAACAAGTCCCTCCAGGAAGACCCTGCGAACCGGTGGCAAACCGCCGGCAAGTTCCGCACACAATTGCTCGAAACCTACCAGACCTCTTACCGCCACGCAGCCCGGCCCAAGACCCCGACCACTGCCACTGCCACCGCCAAGGAAGTATCCACCGAAAGCATGGCATACATGGAAGGCGGCAGTTTCCTGATGGGCAACGACGTCGTGCCCGAGGAAAGTCCCGCATTCGAGGTGCATGTCGACCCGTTTTATATTGACATTCACCCGGTCACCAACGAGCAGTTCCAAAGTTTCATGGCAGCCACCGACCACCCCAAACCCGAGTTCTGGAAAGATGGCACCTTTGGCGGTGGGCCGCAGCCGGTCGTTGGCGTCAGTCTCGAAGACGCCATGGCCTATGCCGCGTGGGTGGGCAAGCAATTACCCACCGAAGCTCAGTGGGAATTCGCGGCCCGAGGCAAGGAAAATCGCAAGTATCCATGGGGAAACCGCGAACCCGACCCCATTCTGTGCAATTACGGCGACATTATGAGCATGCCTGCCATCATCGGCATGCACGAGGAAGGCAAGACCCCCGAAGGGGTGCACGATCTCGCCGGAAATGTCTGCGAATGGACCACCGATTACTACGTACCCTATCAACCGGGCGTCAAAGAACCGAAGCCGCCGGCGGTGCCGCGCTACGTAGTGCGGGGCGGCTGCTGGTGCTCTCCCCCTGAGGAATTGCGCTGCACCTTCCGCAAAGGGCTTTTTCCCGAGGAACGTCTCAACACCGTCGGCTTCCGCTGCGTGGTGCCTGCCCAAGACGGCGCAGCACAATAGTCTTGCTCCTAAGTCTCATGCGCGGCGCTTTCCCGCGCCCTCAGATTTGCGTTTGAGAAGGGAATGTGCAAGAATGAGTGCCAGCCGCCAAAGGGCCCGTCAGCTCAGGTCGGTTTCGGAGAAAATGCGCAATGACCGGGCAGCGCAGTCCGGCCCGTGCATGAAGACGAACGCCGCGGGGAAGACCGCACAGCAAGGAGAGAAAAGTCATGTCGGTTACACGCAGGCAATTTCTGGGCACATCCGCCGCGGCGGTCATTGTGGCGGGAGCGGCGAGCAAAGGCAGAGTCTTTGGCGCAAATGACCGCGTGCGGATGGGCGTCGCGGGCATCCGCGGGAGGGGCGGGTCGCACCTCGCGGGGTTCAACAGGTGTGACAATTCAGAGGTGGTCGCCATCTGCGACGTCGACAGGCGGGTTCTCGATAGACGTGCAGAATGGATGGAAAACAATTTGGGCAAACGCCCGAAGACATATGTGGATATGCGCGACATGATCGCCGACGA
>SLSB01000405.1 GCA_007130675.1 Candidatus Hydrogenedentota bacterium
CCGAGGCGGCGATAACCCGGTACCCGTTACGCTCGAGTATCTCGCACGCTACCAGCCGCGCGGCTTCCTCGTCATCGATTACAAGCACCGTGTGTTGGACCTGCGGCACGGATGCCGCATCCGTTTTTCGGCCTGCCCCCCACGCGGACACACTGTGCGGGAAGAAAACGCGTACCGTGGTGCCGCTGCCCTTGGCGGATTCGACCTTGACGGCTCCCCGGTGGCCATGAATGATTCCCAGTGCGGCGGCCAGGCCGAGCCCCCGGCCGGTAAACTTGGTCGTGAAAAAGGGGTCGAACAGCATGGTGCGGGTCTGTTCGTCCATCCCGCATCCCGTGTCCGTGACCTCGATGGACACATAGTCTCCTTCGGAATAGTCTTCGTCAAGATAGGGCGAGCGGAGGTCGGCGCCGTTGCAGGCGACGGCCTTGGTACGCAAAACGATGGTGCCGGACCGGTCCTCGAGCGCCTCGGATGCATTCATGGCGAGGTTCATGACAAGCTGGCGCAGTTGGGCCGTATCGCCTTCGATACGGGGCAGGCCGGGCTCGAGTTCGAACCGGATTTCGGCCTTTTTCGAGACCGCCGACGCCAGCAGAGATTGCATATCTTGAAGCAGGGCGTTCAGGTTGAGTGCCTCGATGACAAAACGCCCCTTGCCCGAATAGGCCAGCATCTGCTTTGTCAGCTCGGCTGCGCGTTTTGCGGCCTTTTCGATCTGTGCGATGTTCTTGGCGATCGGGTGCTCGTCGGTGAGTTCGCTGGCCGCAATGGCGGCATTACCCAGCACCCCCATTAAGAGGTTGTTGAAATCGTGCGCAATGCCGCCGGCCATCACGGCGAGGCTGTCGCGTTTCTGCGCCTGCAGAATCTGGGCGTCGAGTTGCCGGCGCTCTGATTCCGTCTTTTTCTGCTGGGTAATGTCGATGCCGACGTTGATCGCCCCCGCCGGGGCTCCGTCACTTCCGAGGATGGCCTTGCTGAAAAAGGCCAGCGTGCGCGCCCGGCCCGATTTCGTTCGAATGTCGAATTCCAGATTCGCCGTGCTTTCGCCTTGGGCAAGCTGGGCTATGATGTCGCGGGCGCGATCCCTGTCGGCGGGTTCGGGGTAGAGCCTGTCGAACGCATCGCTGCAGCCGAGAATCTCCTCACGCGGGTATTCGGTAATACGCTCGGCGGCATCGTTCCAGACCAGAAAGCGGCCGTTGAGGTCGTGAACGCTCACCAACACGTTGGCGTTCTCGATGACAGCTTCGCGCCATTGGTTGAGGTGGCGCACTTCCTCCTCGGCGCGTTTGCGGCTGGTAATGTCGCGGTTGCTTGCCCGGCGGCCCGCCCAGTGGCCTTCACTGTCATACACGGGCTGGCTCACGTGTGAGAGCCACCGCACCTGCCCCTCGCCGTCAATAATGCGGAAATCGAGCACAGCCGCTTGTTGGTCATCGGGCAAACCGAAGACAAAACTTCGCGCCCGTTCGCGATCGCCGGGATGCACGATCTCTTCGATAAGGCTCGGCCGATCATAAAATGCCTGGCTGCAGTATCCGGTGATACGTTCGCAGGAAGGGGAAACATAGACCACGCGGCCGTCGGTGCCAATCCAGTATTCCCAGTCGTAGGTGAAATCCGCCAGCGTGCGAAACCGGTATTCGCTTTCGCGCAGCGCTGCCTCGGAGTTCATGCGCTCCTGGACTTCCTTCTGAAGGCGCTCATTGGCCTCGACCAGCTCACGGGTGCGCCGCGTGATGCGCTCCTCGAGGCGGCTGTGGGCATCGTGCAACACCTCCTCGACCTGTTTGCGTTCGGAGATGTCTGTCATCGTGCTCAGGAAGCCGGTTAATGTGCCGGCTTGGTCACGCAGCGGCGTTGTATCCAGCAGGTACACCCGAGGAGGGCCGTCTCCGGTGGGAAGGTGCACCTCTTGGCGCATTAGGGCATGCGAATCGGCGTCAGGGCCGGACGGGTCATCACCCAGAAGCCGGGCCGGGTCGGGCAGGCCGCCGCCATCGAGTTCCGAAGGCTTCTTGCCCAGAATAGCGTCGCGAGACAGCCCCAGAATCTTTTCGGCAAAGTACCCATTGCACGCGACTACGCGTCCCGCAGCATCCTGGCGGAATATGGCGCAGGGAATGCACTCGAAAAGGCTGTAGCCAAAGCCGTCGCCATCCGAGACGCCACCTCCCTCAGGGATTGGGGTCATATTATTACTCCACGGCAATCTGGCTCCCAGCCAGGGCGCTTGTCAGTGCCAATCCAACGTCCTTTGCGAGGTCCACCTGTGTAATTGTGCTCCAAAACGATGGAAAGAGGCAAGAACTGAAGGACTTTTCGCGGATTGAGCGCCTTCGATTTTCCGGATTTTCGGCATATAAACGGGATTTCACCGATGCGCGGGTTTTCGGCGGACAGGGTTGAGCGTCGGGTACGTAAAAGCGGTAATCAGCCCGATGAGCGCCAATGCCCCCCCGAAGGGGCCCACGAGGAAGATGCCGGTAGGCTGGGCCGCCGAGTTGCCGAAGAAGTGCATCGAGCCCGTCGCCACGCCGATCGAGAGCGCCTGGGCCAACTTTACCATGAAGGTATGCACGCTGTTGAAGATAGCTTCGCGCCGGTGGCCCGACTGCCGCTCATCAAGGTCGATGATTTCGCCTATGAGCGGGGTCTGGAGCACGTAAATCAAGCCCTGCCCAATGCCGACAATGGTAAAAAGCACCACCCCCAGCTTGACGCGCACATCCGTGGAATAGGGCAATACACCGACGATGTGGACGAATGGCAGTGCGCAGGTGACAATAGCCAGTGCGGTGACCACCAGCCACTTCAGGTTGATGCGCGCCGCGAAGAACGGGGTGACCAATGCAGCCAACAAGCACGAGACCATGAACGGCGCGGCCAGCAGCGTCACCGTGCCTTCGTCGCCGCCCAGACCCGCCTCGGCCCAATACGGGAGAATGCGTTGCACCGCCAGGTAGCCCATGTAGAAGAAACCGAATATCACGATATACCGCCGAAATACGGGGTTGTTCAGCGCGCGGCCAAAATCGCGGAACGGGGCGGTGGTCGGAGAGTGGACCTCCGGCATGAACCGTTCGCGCACGGTAAACACCAGAAACTGGAAGCAGCCCAGCGAGCACAACGCGTAGATGATCGCGACGCGCTGGTAGCCCATCGCCGAATAGACGGGTTCGCCGCCCGCCGTTGCCGCAGCGATGCGAGCGGTATCGAGGATTCTGATGAGCTGGCCGGGCACCGCGATGGCCAGGGCCAAACCTATCGTCATCCCAACGGCAATCCATGCGCCCAGGCGCAACCGCTCTTTCTTCGAGAGCGCGATTTCCGGCGCCAGCGCGAGGAGCGGAATGTTGCATACGGTGAAGAAGAACCAGTGCGCGCACATGACCGCGGTGCCATACACGAGGTTGATGGTCGATTCGTGTCCGACGGGCGGAAACCAGAACAGGATGCTCGTCAACGTCATGCCAATCGAACCCCAGAAGATGAACGGACGGCGGCGCCCTTGGATCAGCGCCAGGCGCCAGCGCGTTCGCCGCGGGCCGGTCTTGTCTGACCACATACCCACCAGCGGGTCGGTAACCCCGTCGAAAATGCGGCCCGTCAAGAAGATGATCGTCACCAGCCCAATGGCAACATAGACCGTGCGGCCGGTGCCGAGCGTCGGGGAATAAAAGTAGGTGCCCCATTGGGCGAAAAGCTCGCTCGAGAGCTGCGTGCCTATCATGGCCAACAGAAAAGCGAACCCCTCGATGCCGGTGAATTGCCGCTGCTCGTTAGGCGCCATATTCGCGATTTCCTTCCCCCTGCGAACCGGCCACACTATAACGAAGTGCGCGGGATTCGTCCAGCACACCCGAGTCCCCGAAATCCGTAAGCAAAGAAAAACACTTTTCGGGGGGGAACTTCCTTTCTCCTACTTTCCGAGCGCCAACGGCGCGCAAACATACCAGCACAGTCCGAAGGGCTGGGAAAAGGAGGGTAGAAAAGAAAAGGGCTGAAGGCCCGTGACATCCTCATGCCAAAAGCGAAAGGTCTAATCGTGTTGCGGTCGAATGCATCGTGAATTGAAGTGATCCTTCGTGCGAAATTTAACCATGTGCCTGGCTTTCAGCCCGGAAGATGTGGGCAAATCGGTATACCCAGGCCGTTGGCCTGGTATGTTCCCGCGCCTTCAGCGCTCCACAAGACGTCCGCGTATTTGCGAATGACATTTACCTCATGCCGTTCGTGCCTGCGCAAACGGCAAGAGCCATCAAGAACCGCTTGAGCCAAGGCGCTCTAGCATCAAGCGCTTGTCATACTGAAAAACCAATGCGACATGAATCGGGTCGGCAACTCGTGCGTCCTTACGCGCGGATTTTGGAGTCCCCCGCTTCCTCCCCCGGCTCGCAACCGCGATGAAACGAGTGCGGTATGCGCGCGTGTGCCTGTGGTATAGTAGCGGCCAAGGCGCAGCGGGTTGCGCCACGGTCAGTATATGGGAGCGGTACGATGAAGAGTGTGACTCCATTCCTGGCAATCCTGGCGGCATGTGTAGTGAGTCTTGCGGACGATGATACCCGCGGCATCGCGGCGCCGGGCGCGGAGGTCGAGAAACTCTCGGGGGAATTCGCTTTCACCGAGGGTCCTACAGCCGACGCCGAGGGCAATGTCTATTTTACCGACCAGCCGAACGACCGCATCATGATCTGGACCATCGAGGGCGAACTGAAAACGTATATGCAGCCTTCGGGCCGTGCCAACGGGATGTATTTCGACCACGAGGGCTATCTATGGGTGTGCGCGGACGAAGAGAACCAGCTCTGGCGCGTCAGCCCCGACAAAGAGGTCGAAGTGGTCATCGAGAAGTTCGAGGGAAAGCTCCTCAATGGTCCGAATGACGTCTGGGTGCGGCCTGATGGCGGCGCGTATTTCACCGACCCGTTCTACAAACGGGGTTACTGGGAACGCGAGGAAATGGAGCTGCCCTACGAGGGCGTGTTCTATGTTTCACCGGACCGCAAGACCGTCACGCTTCTTCTCGACGATTTCGAGAAACCCAATGGCATCATCGGAACGCCCGACGGCAAGACCCTCTACGTGGCCGACATCCGTGGCGGGAAGACTTATGCCTATGACGTTCAGGAAGACGGTTCGCTGACCAACAAGCGCCTGTTCTGCGAAATGGGCTCGGACGGCATGACCATCGACAACGAAGGCAATGTTTACCTGACCGGAAGAGGCGTCTTTGTCTTCGACAAAGAGGGCGAACAGATCGACCATATCGAGATTGATGAACCCTGGACCGCCAATATATGTTTTGGCGGAGAAAACCGCGATGCGTTGTACATTACGGCCAGCAAGGGGCTCTATCGTCTCAAAACGCGCGTGAAATGCGCGTACGCCGAATGAGTGCGGTTCTTTCGAGAAGTATGCGGCATTCCGCTGTATGCGGGTAACCCTGTGAGGAAAAATGAAGAACCAAAGCGACCTTAACCGCCGAACATTTCTTAAAACCGCGGGGACTACCGCGGCCGCGATGGCTGCCGGCCCCGCAATCGTGGGCGCGGCGGAGCCAACCGCCGATCCGGTCCGGGTGGCGCATATCGGCACGGGTGTCCGCGGCTGGGATCTCGTACGGTACACGGGCCCTCATCAGGGCGCGAAAGTGGTTGCGGTATGCGACGTCTACAAACCGCATCTCGAGCGCGGCCTCGAAGCAAGCAACAATCCGGACGTGAAGGCAGTGCTCGACTACCGCGACGTCCTCGCGGATCCCGAGGTCGAGGCCGTGATCATCGCCACGCCCGACCACTGGCACGAGCAAATGGTCATCGATGCGGCCAACGCGGGCAAGGACGTTTATTGCGAGAAGGCTTGGGGCATTTCGATCGCGGAAGCCAAACGCATGCGCGACGCGGTCAAACAGCACGGCATCATCATGCAGTTGGGCCACCAAGGCCGCCAATGGCCCGCCGCCACCTCGGGCGGTGAACGTATCCGCAACGGTCGAATCGGCCCGGTGACCCTGATCAAGGTGGGGCGGTATTTCAATGGCACGCCCGACCGGGCGCCGTGGCGGTGGTACGGCTATTACTCTTGGTATGACCGCCCCGATCCGAACCAGGTGCGCAACGACCTCGATTGGGAGAAATGGCTGGGACCCGCCCCGGCCATCGACTTCAACGAACGGCATTTCTGGCACTGGCGCTGTTATTGGCCCTACGGCACCGGCCAGGCGGGCGATCTGCTTTCGCATGAGATGGACTATGTGCAGACGGTGCTTGGATGGGGCATTCCCGATACCTGCATGTGCTCGGGTCTCAATGCGTTCTGGAAAGACGACCGCGAAGTTCCGGACACCTGGATCGCGACATACGAGTTCGAGAGACACGACTGCACGGCGATTTTCGAGGGCAGCATGAATTCGAATCGGATGCAATCCCCCGAGTTCGTGGGCCGTGATGGACGAATCATCTACAATGGCATTGGCCAGGATGCCAGCCGGTACGAAGTGTATCCCGACGCGCCCGCGTGGCGTATGGGCGAGACCCCTGCCGAGCCGGCCGAGCGCTTTGACCCGGCCGCCGCACCGTCGCAGCCCACGCACATGGCGGATTTCCTTGAATCGGTGCGCACTCGTAAACCGCCGCGCTGTAACGAAGACGAGGCCTTTATCGAGATGGCCACCTTGCTCATGAGCGTCGAGTCGTACAGACAAAAACGCCAGGTGCGCTGGGATCAGGAGCGCGAAGATATCGTGTAACGGCGCGGTGTTCGGCCTGTGAGCCTCGCCGTGGCGCGGATTTCCCGGCCGCGTCACGCTGTCGACCGTGAGGTATCCCTTCGGGCAGCGCAGGTAAGGCAGTCGTTCTTTACCGCTTTCTTCCGGCAGGGCCGCGGCGGTCTGCTTCCCCAATAGGCACCGGCGGAAAGTTTACCACGACGGGAGGCGTGTAACTGATATCCTCGGGGCGGTGGGGCAGGCCGCTTTCGGGCCACGCATCGAATTTCAGAAACGCGACGGACCCGTCCATCCACAGCACATTGCCGCCGCCGGGGACATGGTTGGTCATGCTCACTCCGCCGTGGCGCGGATTCGGCCGCATGCCGGGGTTGGCCTCGGCGCCGCCCAGATGTTCGAA